>CAZEIC010000112.1:0-8097 GCA_964512175.1 uncultured Oscillospiraceae bacterium
GTGCTCGTGCCACTGTTTTGCGAGACGCCGTACTCGCTCGCGCTGACGGACACCAATTATCTGCGCTACACCAAGCTCCCGCCCAAGTCCGATACCTTTGAGTTCCTCGGGCTGGACGGCTGCTCCGATATCACGCTCAACCACTCGGATTATCTCATCTATAAAGCCATCGCGGCGGAGACCGGGCTTGACCCCATTGTGGAGACGTACCGGCTGGATTATGTCGACCCGACCGCCAGCCAAACGTCCACTTTCTGCGATGTGAAGATGGACAATTACTACCGCCTCGGCATGGACTATCTGACGCTCACGCCCGAACAGTACGAAGACGTGCAGGCGTGGCAGGACAAGACGGGCATTCAGGTCATCTTCCCCGCCATCAAGGACGCTAAGGAATCCAACGCCAACGTGTGGTATGTCGCCAACAAAAAGGGCGTGCCGACGCTCGACAAGGACGGCAACTATCAGCCCATCTACCGCACGACGACCAAGGAAGACACCTCCTACCACTCCATTCGCGTCGCGGCGGACGCCGATCCCGAGAAACCGCTTGCTTACGCGCGCGTGACGGGCACGGCGGCGACGAAGTCCTACATCGTGCGTGTGTCGAAGTACAATTATTTCCAATACCGCTACGGCATGGAGCCGCAGTTCCTCTTTGGCACGAACGCCAAAGGGCAGGACATCCTGACAAGGCTCGCCGCCGGCGCGCGGTTCTCCTTCCTGCTGGCAATCAGCGTGTCCGCCATCAACCTGTTCATCGGCGCGATTTACGGCGCGATCGAGGGGTACTACGGCGGCGCGACGGACCTGATCATGGAGCGCTTCAGCGATATATTGAGCGGCATCCCGTTCATGGTGACGGCGGTCTTGTTCCAGTTACACTTTGCAAGCCGCGTCGGGGTGGTGGTGGCGCTGCTGTTTGCATTCGTGCTCACGGGGTGGATCGGCATGGCGTCGCGCGTGCGCATGCAGTTCTACCGCTTCAAAGGGCAGGAATACATTCTGGCGGCGCGCACGCTCGGCGCGAGCGACTTGCGGCTGATGTTCAAACACATCTTCCCCAATTCGCTGGGAACGATCATCACCGGCTCTATCCTCGTCATTCCCGGCGTGTTCTACAGCGAGTCCTCGCTGACGTATCTGGGCATCATCAATTTGGAATCGTCCACCATGACGAGCGTGGGCACGATGCTCGCCAACGGTCGCGGCTTCCTCTCGACCGACCCGCACATCATTTTCTTCCCCGCGCTGTTCATATCGCTGCTGATGATCTCCTTCAATCTTTTCGGCAACGGTTTGCGGGATGCGTTCAATCCTTCGTTGAGGGGGGCAGAGTGATATGGAGCGGAACATGACGGAAAAGAAACTGCAAGTGCATAACCTGCGCATCTCCTTCCGCACGGTGTCGGGCAAAGTTCAGGCGGTGCGCGATATCAGCTTTGATTTGTACAAGGGCGAGACGATGGCGATCGTCGGCGAGTCCGGCTCGGGCAAGTCGGTGACTTCCAAGGCGATTCTCGGCATACAGGCGGGCAACTCCATCTCCGAGGGCGGCGAGATCCTCTACGACGGGCAAGACCTGCTCAAAATTAACGAGGACGATTTCTACCGCATCCGCGGCGACAAAATCGCCATGATTTTCCAGGACCCGCTGTCCAGCCTGAACCCCATCATGCGCATCGGCAAGCAATTGACCGAGGCGATGATCCTCAAGGGCAAGGCGCGCCAGCGCGCGAGCAAGAAGAACTTTTATGAGAAGCTCGAGCTGCTGGAAAAATACATGTGTCAGGCGAATCCCGCGCAGGCGGAGACCATCAAGAAAAAGTGCGCGGGGTTCCGCCGTTTCGAGCTGCGGCACATCGAGATGGAACAGCTCTACAACCTCGCGCTCGACGGCGCGCAGGACGCGCTGGTGGAGATCGAGAACGCGCTGTTCCTCATCGAAAAGAACGCCCTGAAAGACCCGGAAGCGCAGATTCGCGAGGTTCGGGAATCCGCATTGCGCGCCGTCAGCCCCTATCTGGTGTCGGACAGGGCGAATGAGCTGAAAGCAAACGCCAAGGCGCTGCATGTCGACCTGCACAAGCAGGAAAAATCCGGCAATTATGCCGAGCTTGCCCGCAAGCTGACGGTTTTGCAGGACATTTTGACCGAAGCGACCGCGAAAACCCGCCCGGACTTCTTCGCAATGGGCTTTTTCTTAGAGTTCGGCAGGCAGGCGAAGCCGACCGGCACGATCGAGGAAAACAACAAATTCTACGCGAATTATCTTGAAGAGAACTACATGAACGACTTCATCGCCGTCGCCGAGCAGGGCGTGGCGCATGCGGACGCGAGCTTCCACGCGCTGCGCGAGAAGGCGGTCGCAGCGCTGCGCGAGGCGCTTGTCACGCTGCGCAGGGACGACGGCGACGACACGAACGGCGAGGAGCTCGACCAGAAGGAGCTGACGGCGCTGTGCGAGGCGCTGTGTAAAACGGTGGACGCGTCCATCGACCCCATCGACATCGTGAAGGACTCGGCGGCGTGCACGTTCTCGGGCAGCATCCGCGCGTTCCTTGACACCTACGCGGACGGCAAGCGCACCAACAAGCGCAAAAACGCCAAGTATCAGCGCCAGATGGCGGCGTACCAGCGCAAAATGGCGCGCGGCAAAAAGCTGGATTACAAGCTGCCCGAGCCGACGACCATCGATTTCAAGCTCGTGCTGGGCAACATCAAACAGACGATCGCCAACCTCGAAGCGCATTATGTCCGGCGGCTCGCCGCAGAGGCGGGCGACGACAAGCGCGCCAAGACCGAACGCCTGATTGCTTACCTCAAAGAGAACGCTTCCGGCATGGTCTACAAAATCACCAAGCACGCCGCGAACAACAAGGCGCTCAAACTTATGGACGAGGTCGGCATTTCCGAGCCGCGCAAGCGCTTCCGCCAGTACCCGTTCGAGTTTTCCGGCGGCATGCGCCAGCGTATCGTCATCGCTATCGCGCTGGCGGCGAACCCCGACATCCTCATCTGCGACGAGCCGACGACCGCGCTGGACGTGACGATTCAGGCGCAGATCCTCGAGCTCATCAACAAGCTCAAGAAAGAGCGCGATTTGTCCATCATCTTCATCACGCACGATTTGGGCGTGGTGGCGAACATGGCGGACCGTATCGCGGTCATGTACGCCGGGAAAATCGTGGAGTACGGCACGGCGGAGGAAATCTTCTATCAGCCCGCGCATCCGTACACATGGGCGCTGCTCTCCTCGATGCCCGATCTGGACACCAATGAAAAGCTCGAGGCGATTCCCGGCACGCCGCCCGACATGATTTTCCCGCCCAAGGGCGACGCTTTTGCCGAGCGCAACCGCTACGCCATGCAGATCGACTTCGAGCAGGAGCCGCCCGCCTTCCGCATCAGCGACACGCATTGGGCGGCGACGTGGCTGCTGCACCCGAACGCGCCCAAGGTCGCCCCGCCCGCGGCGATGGTCGAGCGAATCGCCAAGATGAAGGCAAGGCTGGGAGGGAACGCGAATGCTTAAACAGGATCAGAGCCAAAACGCCGAGGTACTGCTCCGCGTCGAGCATTTGTGCCAATATTTTAAGACCAACAAAGCCGTGGACGACGTGAGCTTCGACATCAAGAAGGGCGAGGTGTTCGGGCTGGTCGGCGAATCCGGCTGCGGCAAGACGACGACCGGGCGCTCCATCATCAAGCTCTACGATATCACGTCGGGCAGTATTTACTTCCAAGGTAAGCGCATCGCGGCGGGCACGCTTTCCTATAAGCAGGAGATCGCCAAGGCGCGCGAGGAAATGAAGACCGCCAACGAATCCCGCAAGAACGAACTTCGCGCGTACATCGTGGCGCAGCGCCAGCTCATCCGTCAGGCGAAGTTCGACCATTACAACTGCGACAAAGTCCACGCCAGCGACCTTGCGGACGCTGTGGAAAAGAAGTATAAGCCGCTGATTGCCGCCGCCAAGGGCGACGAGGAGATGCTCAAGCTCACCAATGAATACAACTATGAGCGGCGTATCGCCAAGAAGCAGCGGTTCATCACGCAGATCCAGATGATTTTCCAAGACCCGATTGCCTCGCTCGACCCGCGCAAGACGGTCTATGAGACGATTGCCGAGGGGCTGGTGATTCGCGGCGAGAAGGATAAGCGCGTCATCGACGAAAAGGTGTATTCCGTGCTGGAGACGGTCGGGCTGGTGCGCGAGCACGCGGGACGGTATCCGCACGAGTTTTCCGGCGGGCAAAAGCAGCGCATCGGCGTGGCGCGCGCGGTCGTCATGAACCCGCAGCTCATCATCGCGGACGAACCTGTGTCGGCGCTCGACGTGTCGATTCAGGCGCAGGTCATCAATTTGCTCAACGATTTGCGGCATAAGCTCGGGCTGACGATTTTGTTCATCGCGCACGATCTGTCGGTTGTCAAGTATTTCTCCGACCGCATCGGCGTGATGTATTACGGCAAGCTCGTGGAGCTCGCGTCGTCGGACGAGCTGTTCTTGCATCCCTTGCATCCGTATACCAAGTCGCTCCTGTCGGCGATCCCGCTGCCCGACCCGCTTTATGAAAAGACGCGGCAGCGCATCATCTACAACCCCTTGAAGGATCACGATTATTCCGTCGATCAGCCGACCATGCGCGAAATCATCCCCGGGCACTTCGTACAGTGCAATGACGCGGAAGCGACCGAGTACCTGCGGCAAATCGCGCAAACGCAGGCATGAGGGAGCGCACGGACAAGCAGAAAACCGGCGCGTGGCTTCGCTACCTGATTGCCTCTGTTATCGGGCTGGCGGTCGCGTATGCCGTCGCATCCTATCGCGGGCTGACCTTCGGGCTGCCCGCGTCGCTTGTCGCGCGGTATATGAGCGACGGCTTCTTCGTCGCCGGATTCCTGATGGCTGGCATCGGCGCGCTGGTGCTGGTGTCCACCGGCACGGACTTTTTCGATATTTTTGCCTATGGCGTGAAAAGCCTGCTGGTGTTGTTCACGTCGCTCAAAAAGCCCAAGGAGCATATCAGCTTCTACGACTATAAAGAGGAAAAGAGAGGAAGACGCAAACGGACGTCGCCGTTCCTGCTGATCGTCGGCGGCGCGCTACTGCTGCTTGCGGGCGCGTGCCTGTTTGCGTATTACAACGGAACGCCATGAATCAACAGAGCAAACTGCAAAAGGATTTCACGCACGGACCGATCGGCAGGCAACTGCTGTCGTTCTCCATGCCGTTTTTGCTGTCCAACCTCATGCAGGCGCTGTACGGCGCTGTGGATATGATCGTCGTCGGGAACTACTCCTATGCCGACGCGGCGCTGCGCGAGGCGGCGCTTTCGGGCGTGACGATCGGCGGCAACGTGACGCATCTGGTCGCTATGATGGTGTCGGGGCTGACGGTGTCGGGAACGGTGCTCGTGGGGCAGTACTTCGGCGCGCGCAAGCAGGAGGACGTGAAAAAGACCATCGGCACGCTGTTTTCGCTGCTTGCCATTGTGGGCGCGGCGCTGACCGTGCTGATGCTCGCGTTTTCGAGCACGCTCCTTGGCTGGCTCAACACCACGCCCGAGGCGATGCCGCACGCGCAGGATTACCTGAACATCTGCCTGTCGGGCACGCTGTTCATCTTCGGGTATAACGCGGTCTCCGCCGTGCAGCGCGGCATGGGCGACTCCAAGCGCCCGTTTATCTTCGTGACTGTCGCCTGCCTGCTCAATATCGTGCTCGACCTGCTGTTTGTCAAGACCTTTGGAATGGGCGCTTCGGGCGCGGCGCTTGCGACGGTCATCTCGCAGGGCGTGTCCTTCCTGCTGGCGGTCATGTATCTGGCGAAAAATAAGTTCGTGTTCGATTTCAAGCCCAAGAGCTTCCGCATCTATAACGATAAAACGCGCCTGATGCTCAAGATCGGCATTCCCTCGTCTATGCAGAGCATCATTGGCAACGTTTCCTTCCTGCTGATGACCGCGCTGGTGAACACGCAGGGGTATCAAGCGTCCGCCGCCGTCGGCGTGGTCGGCAGGCTCAACAGCTTCGCCATCCTCCCGGCGGTCGCGATGTCCTCGTCGATTTCGGCGTTCGCGGCGCAGAACATGGGCGCGGGCAGACACGACCGCGCGCGCAAAGGGTTCTATGTGGCAAGCGGGCTGGCGCTGTCGATGGGCGTGCTCGTGTTCGCGCTCGTCAACCTCTTTCCCCGGGAAATGCTCTCGATTTTCGTAAGCACGGAGGAAACCATCGCGCTGGGTACGCAGTACATACGGTCTTTCAGCTTTGATTATCTGCTTGTGCCTGTGCTGTTTTGCATGAACGGGTTGATCATGGGCGCGGGGTATTCGATGTTCACGATGTTCACCGGCTCTGTCGCGTCGATACTGGTGCGTATGCCGCTGGCGTATGTGTTGCTGATGTACACCTCGCTCGGGCTGACGGGCGTGGGGCTTGCTGCGCCCGCCGCGTCCGCGTCCGGGCTGATCATCGCGGGCTGGTTTGTCTTCTCCAACCGCTGGACGCGCAGCAAGACGGGCATCCGCCGGGAATCGACGGATTAACGCTCCCAGAGCATCGTACAGACGTATTTCCTTTCGTCTTCGTTCGGCGCTGTCAGCAGACCTTCGCGCGTCAAATGCCATAAGATGGCGTTATACGGATCGAAGCTTGTCAAATAATGATTGCGCTCATTCTCGCACACGCACGCGGGGATGAGCGCTTTCATGTGCTCGGCGTATCCCAGAAAGGGCTGAATATTTGCTTCGCGGTCGAGCAGGCGGCTTGCGCGCGCTTCCAGAATGCCGTTGAGCTTTCCCGCCTCCGTCGCTGTCAGATAGGGCGCGAGCAGCCGCAGTTGTCCGTTTTCGCGCGCCGCGTAGCCCTTCTCGATGATGCTTGCGATCGCGCTTTTGTCCAGCTCGCTCGGCGTTTTGCCTGTCTGGATCAGCTCGCGCGCGTACTGGATCGTCCTGATCTCGACCGTCGTCAGGGGATTCCACGTCCACGCGAACCCCGACACGAATGGCGCGTCCAGCTTGACGGCGCATACGGCGCGTGTGTCAAGGGCTGCGCTGCGAAGGCTGAAGTTTGCGGCATTTCGGCAAAAATCAAGGAATGCAGCGCCCTCGCGCTCCGCCGCTTGCTCGACTTCCTCCCACGCCGTCGCCGCGCGTACCCAATGCCGCGAGCCGTCCGGGCGCATGGGCGCGCCGTGCTGGAGATTCAGCCTTGCAATCATGTCCTCGTTGCGGGCGTTCATTTCGCGCATCATGAAATACAGCAGCACATCCCACAGCAGCATATTGTCGCCGATGTCGCTCCCCGCGAAGCCAATGCGCTGGATGTCGGGCAGCGCGCCCGCTACAACTTCGTAATACGCCTTGGCAAGCGGCAGCGAATGCTTAAACTGATACTTGCTGTGTTCGAGCTGGTAGCGTGCGTCGCGGATGAAAAATGCCGTCTGATACTTGCCTTTCGCGCCGCGACGCATGTATTCCATGCCTACCAGCTTGTCCAGCTTGTCTTCCAGATACGCTGCGGCGACGCCGAGCGTCCGCGACAATTCCTCGATGGTCAGCGCTCTGTCAAAGCACGCGTAGCAGACGCTCTGCATCAGCACGTCGCTTTCGAGCTGCGCGAGCACCGGGTTGTCGCCCCAACCATACTGACCGATGGACAGCTTCACCGGGCGGTACATGCTTTCCTGTTCCTTCATTTCGATTCGCTCCCTCAATTCCGTTTTCGCCTTGTGCAAGTGCCAGCGCACGGTTGCGGCGGGGATGCCGAGCCTGCTCGCGATTTCGTCGCCAGATAGTCCGTCCCAGTAGCGCAGGATGACCGCTTCGCGCCGCGTTTTCCCAAGGTACATGATTTCGCGCCGCAGGCGCGCGTACAGTTCCTCGTCTCCGACTGTCTCGATCGCCGCCATCGCGTCCATACACGCGCCCGTGCCGACGCTTTCCCAGTAGGGCTTGTTCTTGCGCAGAAACTAAAATGTCGGGCAGACCGGCGAACCGATCTGCCCGTATCATGCGAAGCGCGGTTATTTGAGGTTTTCCGGGTTCAGGCATTTGAGCTCATCTGCTACGAATATGCCGTCTTTT
>CAZEIC010000113.1:0-7997 GCA_964512175.1 uncultured Oscillospiraceae bacterium
GCCGGTCGTCGCCAGCTTGGTCACGCCGTACCCCTCGTTCATCAGGCTGGTGATCAGGCGCGAAGCGTCCTCGTCCTGGACAATCGCAATGATCAGTTTCATAACCGCGCCTCCTTTCATTGTCTTCCGCTATATTATATATGAAAAAACGAAAAATAGCAATACCGGGAGAGAGGGAATAGGGGAACGACAGAGAGGCGGCGGGAGCGCATAGCCCCCGCCGCCTCGAATTTATTGTTCCTGATCGCTGCTGTGTCAGTTCGTGCCCGTTCCGTGCTCCACGATCACGCGCTTGAAGACCTCGATGGTCGCCTGCGTTTCATGCAGCTCGGACTTGAGCAGCGCGTTCTCGGCTTCCAGCGCGGCAAGGCGCGAGGAATCCGAATTGTCGCGCATGCGGCGCGCGGCGCGCTCGATGTCCTGCAAGGTGCGCGCAGCCTTGGGCGTGACCTTGGGCGGCACGACGACGTAGCGCTCGTCCGTGCGCTCGTTGTAGTTGCCGCGCTCGGTGTAATGCGTGTGCAAAAGCTCGTGCGAGAGATGCCCGCCGGGCTTGCCGAGGTATTTGTCGTACACCTCAATGATGTCCGGGTTCTCGTGGCTCTTGCGCAGGGTCTTGGACTCGTCCTCGGTATAGAGCGCGTTCATGCGCTTTTCCCGCGCGTCGGGGTCTTCCGTGCGCGGCTGACCGCCGCCCATGATGCAGCCGCCGGGGCAGCCCATGACCTCGATGAAGTGGTACGGCGAATTGCCCGCCTTGATTTGATCCATCAGGATGCGCGCGCCCGCAAGCCCGCTCGTGACGGCGACGCGCACGTCCACGTCGTGCAGGAAGGAGTATTCCGGCAGCGGGTTCTCGATGTAGATCGTCGCTTCCTTGATTTGCGAAAGCCCCATGATCGGCTCGACGTGCAGCTTGTCAAACGGCAGCTCGCGCCCCGTCACCAGCTCGTACACCGTGCGCAGCGCGGCTTCCATCACGCCGCCCGTCACGCCGAAAATGTCCGCCGCGCCCGACGACACGCCCAGCGGCTTGTGGAACAGGCTCTCGGGCAGCGTCGCAAAGTCGATACCGGCGGCTTTGATCATGCCGGCGAGCTCGCGCGTGGTGAGCACAGCGTCCACGTTGCGGATGCCGTCGTTCTCCATCTCGGGGCGCTCGATCTCGAACTTCTTGGCGGTGCAGGGCATGACGGAAACGAGGTAGATACTGCGCGGGTCGATGCCCGCCTTTTCGGCGTAATACTTCTTGACCATCGCGCCCATCATGGTGTGCGGCGATTTGCAGGTGGAGAGGTGCGCAAGGAAGTCGGGGTAGTTATGCTCGATGAACTTGATCCAGCCCGGGGAGCAGCTCGTGATCATCGGCAGCGTGGCGTTTCCGCCCGTCAGCGCGCGCTTGACGCGCCCGAGGAACTCCGTGCCCTCTTCCATGATCGTCAAGTCCGCCGCCCAGTTGGTGTCGAACACTTCGTCAAAGCCAAGCTCCTTCACGGCGGACGCGAGCTTGCCCGTCACGCGCGTGCCGACCGGCATACCGAACTCTTCGCCGATGGCGACGCGCACGGCGGGCGCGACCTGCACGATGGTGAACTTGTTCTTATCGCCGAGCGCGTCCCAGACGCGCTGCGTGCCGTCGGTCTCCTTCAGCGCGCCGACCGGGCAAACGACCGTGCACTGCCCGCAGAACGTGCAGTCCACAGAGCCCAGCGGCATGTCCATCGCGGGGCCGATTTCGGACTTGATGCCGCGGTTTTGGACGTTGAGGATGCCCGTGCCCTGCACTTCGTTGCAGACCGTGACGCAGCGGCGGCAGAGCACGCACTTGCTCAAATCGCGCGTGACGGACACGGACGTGTCCACTTTGCGCGCCGAGCGCCCGCCCTCGAAGCGGGAATGCTCGATGCCGAGCTGACGGCCCAGCGCCTGCAATTCGCAGGACTGATTGCGCTTGCAAAAGAGGCAGTCCTTGTCGTGGTCGGAAAGGATCAGCTCGTAGAGCACCTTGCGCGCGTCGCGCACTTTCTTGGAGTTGGTGTGTACGACCATGCCGTCGCGCACCTTGGTGATGCAGGAGGCTTGCAGCGTTCTCGCGCCCTCGACCTCGACCACGCAGATGCGGCAGGAGCCGACGTTGTGCATTTCGGAATAATGGCACAGCGACGGGATTTCGATGCTGTTGGCGCGCGCCGCTTCCAGGATGGTCGCGCCCTCCGGGGCTTCAATGGGCTTACCGTTGATCGTCAAATGCAGCATTTTCACTGTCACCTCCTGTCACAATGCAGGCAACGCATGGATTCTGCGATGGCGTTGAGCTTGTGGAAGCCCTCCACCACCTCGTCGAAGGAATCCGTGCGATCCTTGGGCGAGAGCACCTCTTGCGGGAAACGCTTGTGGATGAGCACCTCGTCGTCGTCGTTGATCTCCGGGATGTCGATGTGGCGACCCTTGTTGAGCTTGCCCTGACCGCCCATGTACAGATCCATCGACAGCGCCGCCTGCTTGCCGTCGGCGATGGCGCGAATGACCTCGTCCGGGCCGCGCGCCACGTCGCCGCCGGAGAACACGCCGGGCATGGTCGTCATCATGGTGTCCTGATCGATGATGAACGTGCCCCACGGCGTCGTGCCGATCTCGCTCTTGGGAACGAACGGCAAATCGGCGTACTGGCTGACGGCGGTGATGACGGTGTCCACGTCGATCATGAAGTTAGAGCCTTCGATGTGCTTGGTGTTGCGGCGGCCGCGGTTGTCAAAGTTGGACATCGTGCGGCGCACGCATTCCACCTGCTTGACATGCCCGTCCTCGCCCGCGACGAACCGCGACGGCGAGACCAGCTCGCACAGCTCCACGCCTTCCTTGAGCGCGTCGTCCACTTCCATTTCGGCGGCGGGCATCGCGTCGCGCGTGCGGCGATAGAGGATCATGACCTTTGCGGCGCCCAGCCGCAGCGCGGTGCGCGCCGAGTCGATGGCGGTGTTGCCGCCGCCGATGACCGCGACCGTCTGCCCGGCGAGGTCGACGGAGTGATACAGCTTGACGTTCTTGAGGAAGTCGATGCCCGGAAGCACGCCCGGCAGGTCCTCGCCCGGGATGTTCACGCGCTGCGGGAACTGCGTGCCGGTGGCGATGTAGATCGCGTCCGAATTGAGGCGGAGCTGCTCGAACGACACGTCTTTGCCGACTTCGGTGTTCAGGTGGATCTGGAAGCCCGACTTGCGCATGGTGTCGATTTCACGCGTGAGCACTTCGGCGGGCAGGCGATACTCGGGGATGCCGTACGCCAGCACGCCGCCGGGCACGGACAGCGCCTCGAACACTTCGACTTCGTAGCCAAGGCGGCTGAGGTAGTACGCGCAGGTCAGCCCCGACGCGCCCGCGCCGATGACCGATACGTGCTTGCCGTTCTTGGGGAAGAGGATGTCCTGCTCGAAATCACGCGGGTGCTTGTAGGCGTAGTCCGCCACGAAGCGCTTGAGCGCGCAGATGGACACGGCTTCGTCCACGCGGGCGCGGCGGCACTTGTTCTCGCACGGGTGCGTGCAGACGCGGCCGCAGACGGCGGGCATCGGGTTTTCCTGCCGGATGAGGTCGTACGCGTCGTTGAAGCGCCCGGAGGAGATCAGCGACAGGTAGCCGGGGATGTTGATGTTGGCGGGGCAGGTGTTCTCGCACGGCGAAATGAACAAATCGCCGCAAACGCCCGCGCGGCAGTAGCCCTTGTGGATGTGCTCCTCGTATTCCTCGCGGAAATAGCGGATGGTCGAGAGCACGGGGTTGGGCGCTGTCTGCCCAAGGCCGCACATGGCGGTTTCCTGAATCGTCTTGCCAAGCTCTTCCAGCAGCTCGATATCGCCCTCGCGGCCGTTGCCGTGCGTGATGCGCTCGAGGATCTCGAGCATGCGCTTCGTGCCGATGCGGCAGGCAACGCACTTACCGCACGATTCTTCTTGGATAAAGTCCATGAAGTAGCGCGCGGTGTCGACCATGCAGGTGTCCTCGTTCATCACGATCAGCCCGCCCGAACCCATGATCGCGCCCAGCATGGACAGCGATTCATAGTCGGTCGGCACGTTGAGGTTGTCCTGCGTGACGCAGCCGCCCGACGGACCGCCGATCTGCGCGGACTTGAACTGCTTCTTGCCGAGCATGCCGCCGCCGATGCGGAACAGGATCTCGCCCAGCGGGATGCCGATCGGCACTTCGATGATGCCGGTGTTCACGATATCGCCCGCCAACGCGAAGACCTTGGTGCCCTTGGCGGTGTCCGTGCCGTACTGGGCGTACCACTCCGCGCCGTTGAGCAGGATCGCCGGGATGCTCGCGAGCGTCTCGACGTTGTTGATGATCGTCGGCTGACCGAACAGACCCTTCTGGAACGGGAACGGCGGCTTTTGCTTGGGCTCGCCGCGCTCGCCTTCGATGGACGCCATCAGCGCCGTTTCCTCGCCGCAGACGAACGCGCCCGCGCCGATGCGGATTTCCAAGTCAAAGCAGAAATCCGAGCCCATGATGTTGTCGCCCAGCAGCCCGCACGCGCGCGCCTGCTCGATGGCGACCTTCAGGCGCTCGACCGCGATGGGGTATTCCGCGCGGATATAGACATAGCCCTGCTTCGCGCCGATGGCGTAGCCGCCGAGCATCATGCCTTCGATGAGCGTGTGCGGGTCGCCCTCGATGATCGACCTGTCCATGAACGCGCCGGGGTCGCCCTCGTCGGCGTTGCAGACCATGTATTTCACGTCGCTCTGCGCGTTCTGCCCCGCCGCCCACTTCACGCCGGTCGGGAAGCCCGCGCCGCCGCGCCCGCGGATGCCGGATTTCTTGACTTCATTGACTACGTCGGCTGGCGTCATGCCGGAAAGCACCTTGGCGATCGCCTGATAGCCGTCGCGCGCGATGTAGCTCTCGATCGCGTCGTAGGCGATGATGCCGCAGTTGCGCAGCGCGATGCGCACCTGCTCGCGGAAGAAGTCGATTTCGTCGATCTTGGCGATGTAGCGGTTCTGTACGTTGTCAAAGAAGGTGTTCTTCTCGATGATCTTGCCCTGCTTGAGGAACGCGGTGAGCACGTTCTTGGTGGCGTTGGGCGTGAGGTGCACGAAGAACACGCGCTCGGGCAGCACCAGAATCACGGGGCCTACCGCGCAAGTGCCCATGCAGCCCGTTTCGATGACGTTGATTTCGCTGTCCATGCCCAGGTCCTTGATGGTCTGAATCGCCGCGTCGCGCACCAGACCGCAGTCGGAGGACACGCAGCCCGCGCCGGCGCACACCAGCACCTGATGCTTGTACTGTCCTTGCTTCTCCAGCGTTTCCTGCTTGATCAAGGCAAGGTCCTGTAGAGAATTGATCTTCATCTCTCTTGCCTCCCGTTATTTATAGCTCGCAAGAAGCTTGTCCAGCTTGTCGGCGGACATCTTCTTGAACACCGTGTCGTCAATCATGATGGCGGGCGCGAGGCCGCACGCGCCGATGCAGCGGGCGATTTCAAACGTGAAGCGCCCGTCGTCCGTCGTGCCGCCGATTTCGATGTTCAGGGACTTGAGCAGGTGATCCACCAGCCGCTTGCCGCCGCGCACGTAGCACGCCGTGCCCAGACACACGCGGATGGTGTGCTTGCCGCGCGGCTTGACGGAGAAGAAGGAGTAGAACGTAACGACGCCCGACACTTCGGACAGCGGCAGCGCGAGCTTGCCGGCGATATAGCGCTGGAGCTCCAGCGGCAAATAGCCGTATATGCCTTGCGCGGCATGCAGCACCTGAATCAGACAGCCCGGTTTGTCCTTGTAATAGCTGTCGATCAGGTCGCCGATCTCATGGAAATCCTGCCGCTCGACGGCGTCCGCGGCAACGGGTCTCGTTTCTGACATGGTGAGCCCCTCCTTGTCGAAATCTTCCGTGGTAATGCACCACAAACCCAAGTATTGTATTCTTTTCGACACGAACTGTCAAGTATGCGGACGGCAAAAACCGAACTTTTGGGTGTACTTTTTTCATTATCTATGCTATCATTTGCGCTGGAGGTGTGCTATGAGCGATCAGTTGGAAAGCGCTGCGCCGACGGTCAGCGTCGTCATGCCGGTGTACAACGCGCGCAAGGCGCTTCCCGGAAGCCTTGGCAGCGTGCTGTCGCAGAGCTTCCAAAGTTTTGAAGTGCTTTTGTGCGAGGACGGTAGCACGGACGGCAGTCTGGAGCTGTGCCGCGAATTCGCGAAACAAGACGCGCGCGTGCGCGTGTTCACACAGGAAAACGCGGGGCCAGCCGCCGCGCGCAACATGGGTCTGCCGCACATGCGCGGCACATACGCGCTGTTTTGCGACAGCGACGACTTTCTGCGCCCGGGCGCGATGGCGGCGCTCGTCGCGGCGGCGGAGCGCGACGGCAGCGATCTGTGCATCGGGCGCTTTCATGTGCTGATGGGCGGCAGCGACCGGGAGCACGGGCTGATCCCCGGCGCGCGCACGCTCTCGCGGCGAGAATTCCTGCTCGCGCTGCTCAAGCGCCCCGGCAGCTTCTATTTCAGCGCGCTCTGGAACAAGCTCTACCGCGTGGACATCATCCAAAGCAATGGCTTGGCGTTCGACGAAACGCTCACATGGGGCGAGGATTCGGCGTTCAACATGCGCTATAACGCCTTCGTGGAGGTCGCCTCCATCGTGGACGCGGCGGTGTACGATTACGTGCGGCACATGTCGGGCTTCACGGCGAAAACGACGCTGCGCTTCATCCGCGGCATCAAAAATAAGCATGTCATTTATAAGCTGTTCAAGCAGCTGTATATCGACGAGGGCATGTACGCAGAGTATAAATGGCAGGTCGAGAAGTATATCATGAACGTGACGATGAACGAGTGATGCTTGCCGCTTTATCAGGAGAGGAGGAGATTGCGTGGAGCAGTCGCAGGCGTTTTTGAGCAGTCATGACGACCTGACCAGCTTTCGCTACGGAACCCACAACATTCGCTTTAGAACGTCCAAGCGCTTGGAAAAGTATACGACGGTCAAGAAATGGGAGCATGGGTACTTGGTTGTCGGCGCGAAGTACAAGGGCTTTCCCGGCGAAGAAGAGGAGTATATCGACCTGATCCCCATCCTCGAGAACCTGCATTTTGATGCGGACGCATTTCTTGCGCCCATCCGGAAGGTGAGTGTTCGGTATGAATGATAAGCTGCGGGCGATTGCGGACGAAGCGGACATCATTCTCAACGGGTATGCGTTCAAGCGCAGGGAAGGAAACGTTTCCGTCGTCAGCTTGGATCAGCCGGACAAGGCGTCGCTGCTCACGCTCGATGGCGACGTGCTGGAAACGAGCATGGACGACATCGAAATCGAGATCGTTCGCGGGTATTTGGCGCGCTGCCTGAAGTACATGGAGGTCGGGCATGCCTAAATACTACCACTTCAAGGTCTGCGGATACTATCTGTATTTCACGTCGCATTGTATCATCGAGTGCATGCACGTCCATGCGAGCGATTCGAGGCTGACCGAGAAGGATTCCGCAAAGCTGTTCGTGCGGCGCGACGGCAGTACCGTTGTGCAAGAGCAGGGCGCGCTCAACGACCGGGATCTATCGAAGATTCGGTCGTTCATACAAGAAAATTATCTGGACATGTACTTGCTGTGGTCGAAGCTCAGCGGCGAAGGCTTTTATGGCGAACGATAAGCAGGGCGCACGGCGCGCGGCGGCGTAACATTGCGCATGGAAATGCACACAAAAAACAGCGCGCCCCCTTGCCAAGCGGGAGGCGTTCCTTTACAATACCCAGCGTGGATACAGTATACAGCCTTTGAAGGAGGTCACACCATGAACGCTTATGTGCAACAGGTTTGTGACGGGCTATGCGCGCGCAACGCGCACGAGAGCGAGTTTTTGCAGGCGGCGAAGGAGATCCTCATATCGCTGTCCCCGGTGTTTGACAAGCACCCGGAGTATGAACGGGCGGGCTTGCTGGAGCGCTTTGTCGAGCCGGAGCGCGCGTTTGTGTTCCGCGT
>CAZEIC010000114.1:0-7871 GCA_964512175.1 uncultured Oscillospiraceae bacterium
TGCGCGAGAAGCTCATGCGTTTGCGAAGCTTCCCCATTTGAACCTCGTGCACCATGTAAGCTATCACCCCTTTGCTGCCTATCAGTACATTCGATGCGCCCTCGTCGAAAATTTTCATTGCATTTTTTCTCGTGTTCGTGTACAATAGCGCCGTGAGGAATCATGCAATTGAGAATGCCGACTTTTTCGCATCATAGTCCATACTGATGCGATTTTAGAGTATATCACAGTCCGTGCTTGCCGTCAAGCGCTTCGAGGCGGGTTTTATACGTTTCCTTAAAATATTTTTCTGTTCATGTCATATTGTTCCGATTGTAATTTGAGCATAATTGTGATAAAATCATGCTCAAAGGAGGGGATTGCTATGCCTCAAATCCGTCCGGTGTCCGATTTGCGGAACAACTTCTCGGAGATATCCAGAGCCGTGCATCAAAGCGGAGAACCCGTCATCCTGACGAAAAACGGATACGGCGATATGGTCGTGCTCAGCTACGAGGATTACGAACGCCTTCAAGATAAAAGAAGCGTTTCCGAAAAACTGCTGCAAGCGGAAGCTGAAGCGGAGACGACGCAAGAACGCTTTTCGCATGAGGATGTCATGACAGAGTTGCGGCGTAAAATCAAGGCGGAGGCTTCGCGTGTATAACGTCGTGTACTTGCCGATCGCTCGGCAGGATCTGGATGATGCCGCTTTGTATATTGCCGCCGAGCTTCACGCGCCCGACGCCGCGCTTGCGCTGTTGGATGCAATCGAACAAGCGGTTGCCGCATTGCGGGAAATGCCCTACAGACATGCGCTGTATGCGTCGCTCTACGCCTTGAAACACGAGGTTCGGTGCTTTCCAATTAAGAACTATAACGTGTTTTACGTTGTGGATGAGGCGCGAAAAACTGTGGAGATCTGGCGCGTACTGTATCAGCGCAGACGTATGGGAAGTATTTGACGATCAATTCATCGCCACGTCTTCCATCAGCCCGTCGAGCAGTCGGCGGGCGTTTTTTTGCACCTCGGCGAACGCTTCCTTTTGCGCTTTTTCTTGCAGCCAGCGCAGGCAGTCGTGCGCTTCTTCCAATAAGAATGCGTCGGCGGATGCGAGCGCGCCCGCGCCGTGCTGGCGTAAGCCCAGCAGTTCGCCCGGGCCGCGCATTTCCAAGTCCTTCTGCGCGACGACAAAGCCGTCGTTGGTTTGGCAGAGCGTCGTCAGGCGTTCGTTTGGCTCGGCGAGCAGGAAGCACCAGCTTTCCTTCGCGCCGCGCCCGACGCGCCCGCGAAGCTGGTGCAGCTGCGACAGACCGAAATGGTCGGCGTTTTCAATGACGATGCAAGTGGCGCGCGGCACGTTCACGCCGACCTCGACGACCGTCGTCGCGATCAGCACGTCCAGTTCGCCCTTGGTAAACTTTTCCAGAACATCGGCTTTTTCCTGCGACGGCTGCGCGCCGAAGGTCAGCCCCAGCCGCAGGGAGGATAGCGCGCCCAGCGAAAGCGCGGCGTACATGTCCTGCGCGGATTTCGCGTCCAGCATGTCGCTCTCCTCGACGAGCGGGCAGACGATATAGGTTTGATACCCCGCCGCCGCCTGCGCGATGATGAACTGATACAGCCCCTCGCGCTTGCTTTCCGGCACAATGCGCGTGCGCACCGGCGTGCGCCCGGGCGGCAGCTCGTCGATAACCGAGAGCGCGAGGTCGCCGTACATCAAGAGCGCGAGCGAGCGCGGAATGGGCGTCGCCGACATGACGAGCGCGTTGGGCGTTTCCGGCGCTTTTTGCGACAGCCGCTTGCGCTGCGCCACGCCGAAGCGGTGCTGCTCGTCGGTGATCACCAGCCCCAAATTCTGGTATTCCACGCCCTCGGATATCAGCGCGTGCGTGCCAAGCACCGCCTGCCACGCGCCTGTTTTGATGGCTTGCAGCGCTTCCCGGCGCTCTTTCGCGCGCATGCCGCCCAGCAGCAGCCCGCACTGCACGCCAAGCGGCGCGAACATCGCCTTTGCGCTCTCCAAATGCTGGCGCGCCAAAATTTCGGTCGGCGCCATCAGCGCGCTCTGGAAGCCGCACTTCGCCGCTATGTACATTGCGCCGAACGCCACGGCGGTCTTGCCCGAACCCACGTCGCCCTGCACCATGCGCCCCATCGCGCGCTCGCTCACCATGTCGCCGACGATCTCCGCCAGCACGCGCCTTTGCGCATTCGTTGGTGAGAACGGCAGCGAGCGCCAGAACGCTTCCGCCAGCTCGGCGGTCGCGGGGATCGCCACGCCGCGCTCGCTTTCGCCGCGCAGCATCAGCAGCGCCGTCTGATAGGAAAGCGCGCGCTCGAACGCCAGCCTGCGCAGCGCGATTTGCAAATCCTCCCGCGAGCGCGGACGGTGCGCCGCGCGCAGCGCGAAGTTCAGTTCGCACAGGTGGTGTCGCGCGCGAACGCATTGCGGCAGCGTTTCGGGGCAGCACGCGTCAAGCTCGGACAGCGCCTGTGAAACCGCGCTTTGCATCACCGCGCCGGGCAGCCCGGGCAGCGCCGCGTACACGGGTCGCAGCGCGCGTTCTTTTTCTATGGAAGGGCTGCTCAGCCGCAGCCGCCCGTCTTTGCCGCGCTCGACGCGCCCGTACAGCAGCAGCTCTTCCTCGGTGTCGAGCTTCTCCTGCATCCACGGCTGGTTATAATATACAAGCGGCACGCGCCCGGAATCGTCGCGCAGCGTCGCCGTCACCGAGGTCAGCCCGCGAAAGCGCGACAGGCGCGGTTTTCCCTGAATATACCCGCACACGCACGCGCGCTCGCCCTCGCGCAAATCGGCGATCGGCATCGGGCGCGTGGTGTCGATATAGTCCTTGGGCAGCATAAACAAAAGACCGGGCACGTCGCGCACGCCCGCGTTTGACAGCGCGGCGAGCCGCTTTGCGCCCAGCCCTTTGATACCGGTCAGTTCCATTTTATTCCACGGAAATCAGGTAATAATACAACGGCTGCCCGCCCCGGTGCACTTCGACGTCGCAGTCGGGATACATGCCGGAAATCTCTTCGCCGAGCGCCTCTGCGTCCTGCTGCTTGGTGTCCGCGCCGTAATACACGGTGATCAGCCCGTCGTCCTCGGTCACGAGCACGTCCATGAGGTTCATCGCCACGTCGTGCACGTCGTTGGCGCGGAACTCGATCTTGCCGTTGTGCAGACCGATGATGTCGCCCTCGTGGATGTGCATCTGCTCAAACTCGCTGTCGCGCACGGCGAAGGTAATCATGCCCGTGCGCACGCGCTGCGCCGCCTCGTCCATGCGCTTGGCGTTGTCCTCGCACGCAAGCTCGGGCTGGAACGCCACGACCGCCGCGATGCCCATAGCGACGTTCTTGGTCGGGATCACGACGACGTTCTTGTCCGACAGCTCGGCGACCTGCTGCGCCGCGAGGATGATGTTTCCATTATTTGGGAAAACAAACACGTTCTTGGCGTTGACCTTATCGACCGCCTTTTGCAAGTCTGCGATGCACGGGTTCATCGTCTGCCCGCCGTCCACCACGCAGTCGACCGCCAAATCGGTGAAGATTTTAGAGAAGCCGTCGCCCAGCGACACCGACACCATGCCGTATTCCTTTTGCGGCTCTTTGCTCTGCATGAGCGCCTGCCGTTCGCGGCGCTGTTCGACCATGTTCTCGATTTTCAGGTTCACCAGTTCGCCCAGCGACAGCCCCGCCTGCAGCGCCTTGCCCGGGTCGTTTGTGTGCACGTGCACCTTGACGAGCGCCAGATCGCCGACGACCAGCACGCAGTCGCCGATGCGGTTGAGGTGCCGCCGGAACGTAGAGATGTCGGAATCCTTCGCGTCGGCGCGCAAGTTCTGAATGAGGAACTCCGTGCAGTAGGCGAACTTGATTTCCGTCAGCGCGTCGTGGTCGTCCTCAAAGCCCGCCGCCGAATCGGCGGACATGTCGATCTGCGCGTCGTCGATGTGCTCGCCGCGAATGACGCTGGCGTACCCCGTGTAGATGAGCAGCAGCCCGCGGCCGCCCGCGTCCACCACGCCCGCCTGCTTGAGCGCGGGCAGCATTTCCTGCGTTTTGCGCAGGATTGCCTCGCCCGATTTGAGCATCACGTCGCACAGCGCGCCGAAATCGTCCGGCGCTTTCTGCGCCTGCTTGATGGCGTCCTCGGCAATCACGCGCGCGACCGTCAGAATCGTGCCCTCTTTGGGCTTCATGACGGCTTTATACGCCGTGTCCGCGCCGTTTTTGAGCGCCTTTGCAAACAAAGCGGGCGTGACCTTATCGCAGTCCTCCAGCGCGCGCGAAAAGCCCCGGAAAAGCTGCGAGAGGATAACGCCCGAG
Organism: uncultured Oscillospiraceae bacterium; assembly: GCA_964512175.1. Lineage (GTDB taxonomy): Bacteria > Bacillota > Clostridia > Christensenellales > Aristaeellaceae > CAZEIC01. Next base: position 4,325 of record CAZEIC010000114.1, read on the forward strand.
TTGCCGCGCGCGCCGCGCAGCGCGCCCTTGGCGAGCGCGCCCGCCGCCTCGCCGACCGATACGTATTCTTTGCTGGAAACCTCGCGCACGGCGGAGACCATCGTCAGCGACATGTTCGTGCCCGTGTCTCCGTCCGGGACGGGAAAGACGTTCAGCGCGTCCACCGCCTCGCGGTTTTTCTCCAGCAGCTTCGCGCCCGCCATGACCATTTCGCGCAGAAGCAGCCCGTCTATCGCCTGTACCTGCGTCATACGCGAATACCTTCCACTGAAATATTCACATTGCGTACCTTTACGCCCGTCATGCTTTCAAGCTTATATTTGACGACCTCGACGATCGTCTTGCATACCGCCGCGACGGAAATGCCGTATTCTACCACGATGAACAGATCCACGTCGAGCATATCGTTGTTCAGGCGCAGGCTCACGCCTTTGGACAGGTTTTCGCGCCCGAGCCACTCGACCAGCCCGTCCTTGGCGCGCTTGGAGGACATCGCCACGATGCCGTAGCACTCGAGCGCCGCGTAGCCGACTACCTTGAGCATCACGTCTTCGGAGATATAAATGGTGCCGATATCGTTCTTGATCTTACATTCCATCGTATCGACCTCCTTGCCGGAATGGCGACCGCGGACGCGCATGCGCCCATGATCGCCATTAGTATACAGGATTTTCGAGTTTGATGCAATCCCTACTTTTTCTGGGACGTTTACTTGCCCGTCGTCACGCGCCAATCGGACGTGATTTCGGGCGAAAGCACGCGCTGATTGGCGATGTACTGCGCCAGCAGGTTGCGCGCCTGACCGTAATCCTCGCCGCCGTCCATGCCGTACTGCGTGGAGAACACCTGCCGCGCGTCGTTGATCTGGTAGTTCATGCCGGTTTCGTTGTACGCGACCAAATCGGACGCGATGCCGCGCGCAGACAGCCAGTTGTAGACGTACTCGCAGTATTTTCCGCCGCCCGTGTAGCGGTAGTTGTTGAGGACGACGCGGTAGCGCGTGTCGGTGTCGGCAATGTCCAGTGAAAAGTCCGTCACGCGGTCGCCCGGCTCGCGGGAAAGGTCGATGACGTAGGACACGCCGTCGCCGTAGAGGCAATCGCAGTACGTGCCGCCGCCAAACGGCAGCCCGTTCGCGTCGATGCCGTACTGCCTGTCGGCGGCGCACTCCAGCCACGCGCGCAGCTCCGCCGCCGTCATGTCGACGGTGTAGAGCCAGTTTTCAAAGCGGTAGAGCTTGAACATCTGCCCCATCGTAATATCGCCCGCCGGGAGCAGCGCGTCGTCGCCTGTGTTCAGCGGCGCGGTGAGCGAGAAGCGCGGGCGCTCGTCGTCGTCGGTATCGGCGGTATAGCCGTGCTTGTCGTACCCGCCCTCGATTTGCGCGGCGTGCAGCAAGTCCAGGAACGCGCAGGGCGCGAGCATGTTCCCCGGCGCTTCAAACGCCGCCGTCGCCGTGCCGAGCACGCCGTCCATGTATTCTTGCCAGCACGCGTCCTCATAGGGCTGGAGCTTTGCGGTCAGCGCCGGGTCGGGCGCTGTGGAAGCGTCCACCGGCAGCGTTTTGGAGGAAACCACGCCGCGTTCGCCCGTTGCCGGGTCGATGCCCAGCACGCACAGCCCCAGCAGCTCGCCGCGCGCGCCCGCATGCTGCACCGTCACGCGCGCGCCGTCGCGGTTCTTGATGCGGATGGTGTCCGCCGCGTGCGAGTGCCCGCCGAGCACCAAATCAATGCCCGAGGTCTGCGATACCAGCGCGGTGATTTGGTTCGCCCATTCGTAGTATTCGCCGTCGATCAGCTCGCCCTCCGCGCCCTCCGTGCCCGAGTGGCACGCGGCGATCACGAGGTCGCAGCCCAGCTTGTTCTTGAGGACGCTGGCGTACTTGCGCCACGTCGCCATGAAGCTCTTGAACGTGATGCCCTCGTAATTGGCGGCCTTTTCCCACGCCGGGATGTTGGGCGTGGACAGTCCCAGCACGCCCACGCGCACGACCGCGCCGTTTGCATCGAAGTCCTTGACGATGTACGCGCCCACCCACGGCTCGAACTTCGTGCCCTCGCGGACGTAGTTCGCCGCCAGCACGGGCACGCTCGTTTCGTCGCCGGAGGACGGCGCGGTCGCGCACGCGATCTGGCGGTTCAAAATGTCCAGACCGTAGTTGAACTCGTGATTGCCCAGCACGAACGCGTCGTAGCCAAGCGTGCGCAGCGCGGTGAACGCCGGGTCGGGCACGTCGGGGCGCGCGAAGCTGTAATAGTAGGTCAGCGGCGTGCCCTGCACCAGATCGCCCACGTCGATGAGCAGCGTGTTCTCGTATTGTTCGCGAATGTCGCCGATGCGCGTCGCCAGCCGCGTCAAGCCCGTGCTTGCCGCGCCGGACTCGCCGGACGTGTAGGACGTGTGATACAGCGCGCCGTGCAGGTCGCCCGTGAACATCACCGCGATTTCGACGGGGTAGACGATCTCCTCCTTCGCCTGCGCGGGCGCGCCGCCTTCCCCGACCAGATAGAACGCGAACTCATACGCGCTGCCGCCCGAGCGCAGCCCGTAGGTCGTCGCATGCCCGGAGTAGAATTCGAGGTACTGCGCGCTGTCCTTGTACAGGGCGGCTTTGTTGCGCAGGTAGAAGCAGCCCTCCGAAGCGCACGGCTCGAACGCCCACGCGGAAAGCCCGTCCGCCGTTTCCGTCAGCGCCAGCGAATTGCCCGTCGCGCCCGCCGTCAGGTAGCCGCCGTCTGCGCGGAACGTGTAATACCCGTCCGCAAGTCCGACCGTGAAGAGCGCGACGCCCTCCGTGCCAAACGCCGTCGGGTCTTCCTCGGGAACGAGCGCCAGCCCCGCGCCCGATGTGTCCTCGCCGATAAACCCTTTTCCTGCGGCGTAATAAATGGCGACGCGGTCGCCTTCCTTGAGCGCCGTCCAATCGGCGATCAGCGTGCCGCCCGCCATCTCCGCCAGCGCGGGGAAGGCGCACGCGGCGAGCGTCAGCGTGAGCAGCAGCAGGAGCGCAAGGCATTTCTTCATCATCGGTCAGTCCCTCTTTCGTTGCGTCTTGTCCGGCGCGCGCGGATTTCGCGCCTTTTGTACCATTATAGATACATCGCGCCAAATATTCAAGCAAAACTCCGAAAAACCGTTGACAAGCGGCGCGCGCTTGTATAAAATAGCAAAAATGCTAGGAGGTACAGGACATGCTGCAAAAGACGGTGCGCGAGGGACTGACCTTTGACGACGTGCTGCTCGTGCCGCGCAAAAGCGCGGTGCTGCCCAAGGATGTGGACCTGTCCGTGCAGCTGACGAAGAAGGTCAGGCTGTGCATTCCCGTGCTGTCCGCCGCTATGGACACCGTGACCGACGCGCGGCTTGCCATCGCCATCGCGCGCGAGGGCGGCGTGGGCGTGATTCACAAGAACATGACCATCGAGGAGCAAGCCTCGCAGGTGGACAAGGTCAAGCGCTCGGAGCACGGCGTCATCACCGACCCGTTCTTCCTTTCGCCGCGCCACCTCATCTCCGACGCGAAGGCGCTCATGGCGCGCTACCG
>CAZEIC010000115.1:0-6528 GCA_964512175.1 uncultured Oscillospiraceae bacterium
AACTGGCACGTTTGCGCCAGGAACCAGCGCCCCCCTCGGGGCAACGGCTGGACGAGGCCCTCCAGGCCCGCCTGTCGGCCTTTCAGGTGTCGCAGGGCATCAAGCCAGACGGCATGGCCGGCGCCATGACCTTCATGCAGATCAACCGCCTCACGGGTGTGGACGAACCGCACCTGACAACGGAGTCACCCGGCCGTGTCCTACATCCTTGATGCCCTGAAGAAGGCCGATGCCGAACGCGAACCCGGAATAGATATCGGGGTCGATGCCGCACATCGAAAGCACCTTGGGGTTGACCATGCCGCAGCCGAGCACCTCGATCCAGCCCGTGCCCTTGCAGACCTTACAGCCCTTGCCCCGGCAGGCGAAGCACGTCAAATCGACCTCGGCGGACGGCTCTGTGAACGGGAAGAAGGAGGGGCGGAAGCGCGTCTTGATATCGTCGCCGTACAGGCGCTTGGCGAACGCGTCCAGCGTGCCGCGCAGATCGCCCATCGTCACGTCTTTATCGACCACCAAGCCCTCGATTTGGTGGAAGACCGGGCTGTGCGTCGCGTCCACCTCGTCCGCGCGGTAGACGCGCCCGGGGCAGATGATGCGGATGGGCGGCTTGCGCGTGAGCATAGCGCGCGCCTGCACGGGGGAGGTGTGCGTGCGCAATACGATGTTGTCGTCGATGTAGAAGGTGTCCTGCGCGTCGCGCGCCGGGTGGTTCTTGGGCAGGTTCAAAAGCTCGAAGTTGTAGTGGTCCAGCTCGACCTCGGGCCCCTCGACGACCTCGAACCCCAGCCCCGTGAAGCAATCGACGACCTCGGAGAGCACCTCGTTCATCGGGTGCTGATGCCCGCGCCCGGGCAGCGCGCGCGGCTCGGTCACGTCCAGCCGTTCGCGCTTGAGCTGCTCCTCGCGCTCGAGCGCCGCGAGCGCCTGCTTACGCGCGTCAAGCATTTGCGTCATTTCGTCGCGCGCGGCGTTGATGAGCTGCCCCATCGCCGGGCGTTCCTCGGGCGTCGCCTGCGACAGCGCGCGCAGCAGCGCCGTCAGGCTGCCTTTCTTACCTAGCAGCTGCACGCGCGCGGCTTCCAGCGCCTGCACGCTGGCGATTTGGGGCAGCTGCGCCGCCAGCTCGCTTTTCAGCCCCGCGATCATCTCTTTGAGTTCCATGTTCACCCTCCTCGATGATAAAAAAATCGCCCCGTGTTACCATAACGATAACATGGGGCGAATGGACTCGCTGTACCACCCAATTTTCGCGGGGCTTGGATGCCCTCGCGCTCATTGCGCCCTGTAACGGGGGCTGACCGGCGCCGCTTACGCATACAAATGCAGTTGGGCGGCGCTGCTCGGGAGCGAATTGCCCGCCGTGCTCCGGGCGGCTTTCAGCCGGTGGCTCGCCCTCTCTTTGGAAGCGCGTGTGCGCGGGGGTTGTTCTCCGTCTTCGCGGTTTTTGTTTGGTTTGTCGGTCAGACAGACGCTTTCGCCATCATTTTGGCAAGGCGCGCCTTCTTGCGGTTGGCGGCGTTCTTGTGCATGACGCCTTTGGCGGCCGCTTTATCAATAGCGGAGGTGGCGGCGCTCAACTGCACGGCAGCCTCGCCTTCGCCTACCGCCGACTTATACTTCTTGATCGCAGTCTTGACGCCCGTCTTGACCATGCGGTTGCGCAGGTTCTTCTTTTCGTTGACCTTGACGCGCTTGATGGCGGACTTGATGTTTGGCAACTTCCTTCACCTCCCCGTGTGTGTTTGCTGTAGAATCAGCAGAAGCTATCATACCATACGCGCGCGGCAAAAGCAAGCGTTTTTTTGCCGAAACCTTGAAAAATCGCGTGTACTGCCGGCTTTCGGTTATTCTTCCAGCAGATTCGTCGGCAGCCAGCCACGCGTTTTCTTTCCGCCCGCCGAAAACTCCGCAAAGGAGTAATCGCCGTCCTGATATAGCACATTGACTTTCGCGCCTTTGCGTAGCGTCACGTCGTCCAGCACGTCATAGGCGATGGACGGACCCATGAGCGGCGTGATTGCCTCTGTGGTCTTTGCGGCGACAGGCGAGAAAGAGATCATGGGGATATCTTCGTCCACATTCAGGTCGCCTACGCGGAAATAGACCATCCTGCGGTACATGCCGTCGCGGTACGTTAGGTCTACATACACCCAGTTGCCGCCCGTGCCGTGTTCGATGAAGTAAGCGTCCATGTATGTGATTTTGATGGTCTTGTATGAGCCGACATCCTGATACGGCTGACCGGGACCGGAACGCGCTGTGATGCGGTTTTCTGTGCGGTGACGAGGCGTGACTTCGATAGGCGTCAAGTCGTAGGTGTCCGCCCATACATCCGCCAACGCGGGCGTCCAGCAAGCGAGCAGGACAAGCGCGCACAGGATCGCCAGAACTTTTCTCATGAGAATACCTCCCTTTTGTGTTTTGCTTACCATATTTATACCATATGCTCACTGTAAATGCAAACGGTTTCTGCGCGTGTCGTTGCATTGTCGGGGCGGATATGCTATAATCAACAAAAAAGGAGCGCACTGATGAAGGGGATCATCTTGGCGGGCGGCGCGGGGACGCGGCTCTACCCACTGACCATGGTCACGTCCAAACAGCTTTTGCCCGTCTACGACAAGCCCATGATTTATTACCCGCTGTCCACGCTGATGCTGGCGGGCATCCGCGACATCCTCATCATCTCCACGCCGGCGGACACGCCGCGCTTCGAGGCGCTGCTTTCGGATGGTTCGCAGTTCGGGCTGTCGCTTTCCTACGCGGTGCAGCCCTCGCCCGACGGGCTGGCGCAGGCGTTTTTGATTGGCGAGGAGTTCCTCGCGGGCGCGCCGTGCGCCATGATACTGGGCGACAACATCTTTTACGGCAACGGTTTTGGGAAGATTCTGCGCGCTGCCGCGCAAAACGCCGAGCATGGGCGCGCGACGATTTTTGGCTATTACGTGCCCGACCCCGAGCGCTTCGGCGTGGTGGAATTCGACGAAAACGGCAAGGCGCTGTCGATCGAGGAAAAGCCCGAGCACCCCAAGAGCCATTACTGCGTCACCGGGCTGTATTTCTACGACGGGCGCGCGAGCGCGCTGGCTAAGCGCGTCACGCCGTCCAAGCGCGGCGAACTGGAGATCACCGCGCTCAACGACCTGTACCTGCAAGACGGCTCGCTCGACGTGCGGCTGCTCGGGCGCGGCTTTGCGTGGCTGGATACCGGCACGGTGGACAGCCTCGTGGACGCCGCCGATTTCGTGCGCATGCTCGAAAGGCGGCAGTCGGTGAAAATCTCCGCGCCCGAGGAGATCGCGTACCGCTCGGGCTGGATCACCAAAGACGAGCTGCTGGATTCCGCGGCGCGCTACGGCAAATCGCCCTACGGCGAGCACCTGCGCAACGTCGCGGACGGCAAGCTATCCTACTGACGGGAGAATTTTGGCATGCAAAAGCTGGCGACCGCGCTGCCCGAGGTGTTTGTGCTCGCGCCCGACATCCATGGCGATGCCCGCGGCTATTTCATCGAAACCTACCGCAAAGACACGCTGCGCGCGCTCGGCATCGAAGCCGAGTTCGTGCAGGATAACCTCTCGTATACGCAAAAGAAGGGCACGCTGCGCGGGCTGCATTTCCAGAACGACCCCGCCGCGCAGGGCAAGCTCGTGCGCGCGGGGCGCGGCGCGGTGCTCGACGTGGCGGTGGATTTGCGCCGGGGCAGCCCGCGCTACCTGCAATGGACGAGCACGGTGCTGACCGCCGAAAACAGGCGCATGCTCTACGTGCCGCGCGGGTTCGGGCACGGGTTCGTGACGCTGACGGACGACGTGGAGTTCGTTTATAAGGTCGATAATTTCTACAGCGCGGCGTGCGACCGTTCGATTCGCTTTGACGACCCGGCGATCGGCATCGACTGGCAAATCGTCTCGCCCATCCTCTCGAAAAAGGATACGGACGCGCCGCCGCTGGCGGAGAGCGACTGCAATTTTGTTTACAACGGATAAAAGGAGGACGCGCGCATGACCATTCTCGTGACGGGCGGTGCCGGCTTCATCGGCGCGAATTTCGTGTACTACCTGCTGGAGAAGTACCCGGGCGACCGCGTGGTCTGTCTGGATCTGCTGACCTACGCGGGCAACCTCAAAACGCTCGCGGGCGCGCTGGAGAACCCGCGCTTCCGCTTTGTGCGCGGCGACGTCGCCGACCGCGAGGCGGTGTTTTCGCTGTTTAACGAGGAAAAGCCCGATATCGTCGTGAACTTCGCGGCAGAAACGCATGTCGACCGTTCCGTGACCGACCCCGAGGTGTTCCTGCGCACCAACGTGCTGGGCACACAGGCGCTGCTGGACGCGTGCCGCAAGCACGGGATTACGCGCTACCATCAGGTGTCGACCGACGAAGTGTACGGCGATTTGCCCATCGACCGCCCCGATTTACTGTTCACCGAGGAATCGCCCATCCATACGTCCAGCCCGTATTCCGCGTCCAAGGCGGGCGCGGACTTGCTGGTGCTCGCCTACGCGCGCACGTTCGGGCTGTCGGTGAGCATCACGCGCTGCTCCAACAACTACGGCGCGTACCAGTTCCCCGAAAAGATGATTCCGCTGATGATCACGCGCGCGCTGACCGACCAGACGCTGCCCGTGTACGGAAAAGGCGATAACGTGCGCGACTGGCTGTACGTGGGCGACCACTGCGCGGCGATCGATTTGGTGATGCGCCAGGGGCGCGCGGGCGAGGTCTACAACGTCGGCGGGCACAACGAGCGCGCGAACATCGACGTGGTGAGGACCATCCTGCGCGAGCTTGGCAAGCCCGAAAGCCTCATCACGTATGTCGCCGACCGCCCGGGGCACGACCGCCGCTATGCCATCGACCCGGCGAAGATCACGCGCGAATTGGGCTGGTCGCCGACGACGCGCTTTGAAGACGGTATGCGCGAAACGGTGCGCTGGTATGTGCAAAACGAGGGCTGGTGGCGCGATATCCTTGCGGGCGATTATCAAGAGTATTACCAAAAAATGTATGGGAACAGGGGCTGACATGCGGATTCTGGTAACGGGCGCAAACGGACAGCTTGGCTGGGAGGCGTGCGCGCGGCTTGCGGCGCTGGGCATCGCGCACAAGGGCGTGGACGTGCAGGACTTCGATTTGACCGACGCGGACGCGACGGCGCGCGCGGTGCTCGCCTACCGCCCGGACGGCGTGCTGCACTGCGCTGCATACACGGCGGTGGACAAGGCGGAGAGCGAGCGCGAGAGGTGCTTTGCGGTCAACGAAGGCGGTACGCGCAATATCGCGCGCGCATGCCGCGAGATTGCCGCCAAGCTGCTGCTGGTCAGCACCGATTACGTGTTTTCGGGCGAAGGCGACGCGCCGTTCGAATCGGGCGCGCGCAAAGCGCCGCGCAATGTCTACGGCGAGAGCAAGCTGGCGGGCGAGCGCGCGGCGAAAGAGACGACGGACAAGCTGTTCATCGCGCGCGTGAGCTGGCTGTTCGGCGCGCACGGGAGCAATTTCGTCAAGACCATGCTGCGCCTCGGCGCGGAAAAGCAAAGCGTGACCGTCGTGCGCGACCAAGTCGGCTCGCCGACATACGCCAAGGACGCGGCGGCGCTGCTGTGCGACATGCTGCTGACCAACCAATACGGCGAATACGCCGTGACGAACCAAGGCTACTGCTCCTTTTGCGAGTTTGCGGGCGAGATCATGCGCATGGCGGGGCTGCCGTGCGAGGTCGTGCCGGTGACGACGGAGGAATACAAGGCGGCGGTCGCCGAGCGCCCGCGCAACTCGCGCATGAGCGCCAAGTCTCTCGACGACGCGGGCTTTGCGCGCCTGCCCGACTGGCGCGACGCGCTTTCGCGGTATCTGACCGAACTGGGGTATTCGCCGCGCCTTTGAGCGCGCGACCACATAACGAAATTGGAGGAAATCATCACCATGCCGAAGATCACATTCATGGGCGCTGGCTCGACGGTGTTTGCCAAGAACGTGCTGGGCGACAGCATGCTCACCCCGGCGCTGGAAAGCAGCGTGCTCGCGCTGTACGACATCGACCCAAAGCGTCTCGAGGAATCGCGCATGATGCTCGAGGCGATCAACGCGAACGTCGGCAACAAAGCGAAAATCGAGGCGTACTGCGGCGTGGAGAACCGCCGCGCGGCGCTCGCGGGCGCGAATTACGTCGTCAACGCCATCCAGGTGGGCTTGTATGACCCGTGCACCATCATCGACTTTGAAGTGCCCAAGAAATACGGTCTGCGCCAGACCATCGCCGACACGCTTGGCATCGGCGGCATTTTCCGCGCGCTGCGCACCATCCCGGTGCTGGAGGATTTCGCGCGCGACATGCGGGACGTTTGCCCCGATGCGTGGTTCCTCAACTACACCAACCCCATGGCGATGCTCGCAGGCTACATGCAGCGTTATACCGGGGTCAAGACGGTCGGTCTGTGCCACAGCGTGCAGGCGTGCGTGCCGAGCCTGCTCGAGCACCTCGGCATGCCGTATGACGACACCGTGCAGTGGAAGATCGCC
>CAZEIC010000115.1:6538-7329 GCA_964512175.1 uncultured Oscillospiraceae bacterium
GCTGTCCGTCACCAAGGACGGCGAAGACCTCTACCCCGAAATCAAGCGCCGCGCGCTCGACGTGACCGACCACGACTTGGTGCGGCTGGAGCTCATGAAGCGCTTTGGCTATTACATCACCGAGTCCAGCGAGCACAACGCCGAGTACGGTCCCTTCTTCATCAAGGACAAGTATCCCGAGCTCATCGAGCGCTTCAAAGTGCCGCTGGACGAATACCCGCGCCGCTGCATCCACCAAATCGCCGATTGGGAAAAGCGCCGCGACGAATTGACGCGCGACCCGCACCTTTCGCACACGCGCACGGGCGAGTACGCCTCCTATATTATGGAAGCAATGGAGACCAACAAGCCCTGCAAGATCGGCGGCAACGTGCTCAACACCGGGCTCATCACCAATCTGCCGCGCAACGCCTGCGTCGAAGTGCCGTGCTTGGTGGACGCCAGCGGCGTCGCGCCCTGCTTCGTGGGCGACTTGCCCGAGCAGTGCGCCGCGCTCAACCGCACGAACATCAACGTGCAGCTGATGACCATCGAGGCGGCGGTCACGCGCAAGAAGGAGCATATTTATCAAGCCGCCATGCTCGACCCGCACTGCCAGAGCGAGCTGTCGATGGACGACATCGTGGCGATGTGCGACGACCTCATCGCCGCCCACGGGAGCTGGCTGCCCGAATACCATTAAGCAACGCGCGTCTTGGGAGCTGCCGAAAGGCGGCTCTCTTTTTTTCGACAAAATCTCTCCCATTTCGCTCTTTACAAACGCCGCGTTTTCGTGCATAATAAAATACGAA
>CAZEIC010000115.1:7339-7859 GCA_964512175.1 uncultured Oscillospiraceae bacterium
TCTGGTGGTGATGGGCGTGAAGGTGGCGGTGATCGGGTCGCGCGGGCTGATGGTGGACGATTTGGGGCGGTATCTGCCCGAGGACACGGAGGAGTTGATTTCGGGCGGCGCGCGCGGAGTGGACGCCTGCGCGCGGGGGTACGCGCTCGCGCACGGCGTTCCGCTGCGGGAGTTTCTGCCCGATTATGCGCGGTACGGCAGGCTCGCGCCGTTGATTCGTAATGTCGAGATCGTGCAAAGCAGCGACTTGGTGCTGGCGTTCTGGGACGGGCGCTCGCGCGGCACGGTGCACGTCGTCAAGCAATGTCGCGAGCGCGGCGTTCCCTGCCGCATTTTTCTGTACAGGCGCGCGTGAGGCTTTACAGACGTTCTCCGAAAGCGTATAATCAAGAAAAACCGCTTGGGGGAGGCGCAGGGATGGACAAGGTACGGCTGGGCATCATCGGCGTGGGCAACATGGGCACGTCGCACTGCAAACACATCATGCAGGGGTTGTGCCCCGAGGTAACGCTCGCGGCGG
>CAZEIC010000116.1:0-7759 GCA_964512175.1 uncultured Oscillospiraceae bacterium
GCCATCTGCGCCGCAAGATCTGTCAGGTCGGCGGCAACCCAGAGCCTTTCTTCGGTTACGGCCAGCGCAAGTGTCTCCGTTGTAATAATGCGCGTCTTCAGCGTATCGCCCATGTCCTCGATGCGGAGCCGTCCGAAACGCCGGTAAATATCCGTGAACACGTCATTGATCTGCGTGACCATCCGGCGGCCCTCTGCCCCAAGACTGCTCGGCGCACGCACGATATCGTGCTGCTGGATGCTCGCGTTCGCTGTTCCCATACCTCAATCCTCGTCCAGTTCGGATATGACCTGAACGCCGCCCATTACGCGCCAGGCCGTGGTTCCCGTGCTCTCAATGTGCAGCCGCCAGCGCCGTCCGCTGCCGCCGAACGACAGGCGCTTCTGCTTTGCGGTGCCCTCGTCCGTCACTTCCGCGTAGCCAAAGGACTTCGTCTTCTTTTTCTTTTCTGTTTCAATGCTGATGGACAGCTTGCCGCCCGCCTTGCCCTCGACCGACAGGTAGACCGTCCAGCCGCCCTTGCGGATGTCCTTGCGCCCAAGCTCAACCCAGGGCGATACCCAGCTGCACGTTGCCGCGCCCGTGCCATGCTCCCATGCGTCCTCGTTCCATGTGTACATGGTTCCCGGCTCCGCGACCTTGGTGAAGTACAGCGCCGAGTCTGTCGCAAGCCAGCTCTCAACCGCGAGGTCGGTGCGGAGCAGCCAGGACTTGTCCACGGTGTCATAAATGAGCACGGCATTATTGGTCGTCGCGTCGTCCGTCGGCACGGCAAGGTAGTAGCGCCGCTTGTACATGCAGGCGCACGCCTGCTCCAGCGCATCTACATTCATGCTGTCCCAGAAGGTGCGGCAGTATTCCTGATAATAGGGCTGAACGCTGTATCCGTCGTACTGCAGCAGCCCGTGATCGCCCAGCATCAGGATACGCTCGCCGTCTACGCAGATGGTATTCTGGTACGCGGTGCCGCCGCCATGCTGCTGCTGCCACGTCCATTCGCCGGGGTCCGTGCCGAGGATGCGCCAGACGGTATTCTTGCGGAACGCAAGCAGCATATTCCCGAACTGCCTGATGGCCGTGAACCCATCCCCGTCCCAGGTCGGCTGCTGGATATCACCCGCGCCGTCCTCGGGAATGTCAAGGTCCGCGTCCCAGTCAGAGAAATCGTAGGGCGCTGAGTAGACCACCATGTCCGGGTCATCCGCGATGTCGCCACCCCAGATGCGCTCGTTATAGCGCTCGATCACGCCGAAGTTGTTGGGCGTCGTGACTGCCGTAATGGCTTTGCTTGTATCGTCACAGCGGACGTAAATCATTCCGTCCGACTGGTTGCTCATGACCAGCACGTCCACGGGGTCTGCGCCGGGTGTCGGATTGATCTCATAGCTGACAAAGCTCCACACATCGTCCGCGAACGCGCTGCCCGCACCGTCCGGGTGGTTGATTTTCGTCCATACCGAGCCGCCAACAACTTGGTAATAGATCTGCCCGCCGCTTGCTGCGATCAGCACGTCCTGCGAGTCGTCCGTGCCCGTGTACCAGCGGCGGTGAAGCATGGCCAGCGTTTCAATCTTGCTGGCGACGGTGCCGTCCATTAGCGTGGGCGCGGCCATCGGCTTGAGCACGCCGCCCTGCGTTTCCACGTTCTCCGCTTCGCGGGCATAGCGCATGTCCGAATCGACGCCATCGCCGTACTGCATCAGTCCCGCAAAGGACTGGATGTATGTAGACGTATCGTATGCGCTCATGCTATCGCCTCAATTCGGGACATTGGAAAACGCCGTGACGGCGGTCGTAAGCCCTGCGCTGCCGCCCGCAGCCCTGATTTTGTTGAGTACTTCCTCGAACTCCTGACGGAACTGGTATCCGCGCTGCTGCTTGGCCGGGTTCCCGTTGCGATACAGACACCATGTCGCCCATGCGGCCAATGCCTTATGCGTCCAGTCCGGCGTTGAAGGCTCGTCCTCGCCGTTCTTGAGCGGGTTCGTCTCTGATGTGCCGGTGCCAACGTGCGTGCCGTCGTAGGCTTCCATCAGCAGGTCGTAGCCCTCGTTGATATAGCCGTTCACGAAGGGTTCGTAGTCGCCCAGGTCTTCCGCATCGTTGTTCGTCTGGAACATCACGCGGTCCTTGATCTCCTGCAATATCATGTGAACGGCCCCTTTCGGTTACAGGTTCGGATATCGGCGCTTCAGTACGATAAACGCCTCCGGCTCCATCTCGACACGCTTGCCACGCTCGTAGGTGTATTCCCGGGTGCCCTTCGCGTCCGTGATGGTGACATGCTCGGTCTGCTTGACGTGTTCGTTCCCAGACGTCTCGGCAAGCGGGATCGTGACAACGGGCTTCATGCGGACCTTGTTCCCGTGTTCGTCAACGGCGGGGTTATCTTTCTTGGGCATAGTCCCTCCTCAAAGGATGGGGGAGAGGCCGAAGCCCCTCCCCGTTGGTTTAGGCGGTCGCGCCGTGCTCGAGCCGCACGATGAAATCGTCCTGAAGGATGGTCGCGCAGAAGCCGTTCACCTTCCAGGCCACGGTCCCGAACTGCTTGAGCGGGTCGTAGGCCCCGGCAGAACCCGGAGGATTCACGATGACGGACACGTTCTTGCCCGTGCCGCCCAGGGACACGACGCCATAGGCATCCTGACCGTAGATCAGGGTGGAATAGATGTCCGCACCGCCGCTGCCGGCGTCGAGCGGGCGGATGACCGCGCTCTTGGCGTAGGTCATGTTCGTGTAGTTCTCGGGCGAATAGCGGAAGTAAACAATGCTGTTGTCCGCATCCACCCAGTCGATGCAGGAAGCGTTGTAAGTCGGGGTCGAGCCGGACTCGTAGAACACGACCAACTGACCGGCCAGCGCCCGCGCCTGCTCGTCCGTAATGGATTCAGACACGGTGCAGGACAGCGTGGACGCGCTGTAATCGCCGCCGGACGCAATGGTCATGCTGGCAAGCGCCGTGCCGACAAAGTAGGTGTCGTCCGTCGCCTGCTTGTAGGCGTTGGTGCTCTCGAAGAACTTCACGCCGTAGATGTTGCCGAGTTCGTACTTCTCGACCTTGCTCTTGTCCTGATACTGATCAACCGCCGTCCAGCGGGAGTCAGCGGTCAGGTCGTAGACCACGTCGGGATGGACGATGCCGTGGAAGTAACCGTCGCTGAAGGGCTTCGCATTCTCGCGCTTGAGCGTCCTGACGGCCTTCTTGATCTCGGCAAAAGTCAGGATGTTCGTCGCGGCGATATCATCGCGGTAATCGCCGGTGATGTACTGGACATTCGAGCCGCCCAGCATCGCGTTGCGGACAATGGTGTCCAGCGAAAGGTTCGCCTGGTCGGAGAGCAGTTTCGCCGTCTCGCGGTGCATGTCGTCGAGCATGTACCACTGCATCTCGTCAGTCAGTTCAACGTGCGCTCCATACGGCTTCACGACAGCCGAAATTTCGGTCTGGGTAAGAGTTTGGCCCGTCGGGACCGTTCCCTCCGCGAGCGGGGTCGTGATCGCCGTGAACGGCGTAAATTTGCGGAACTTGACAATTTTGCCATTGTGCAGCGGCAGCGAACGCATCTGCGCGTCACGGGCGTGCACCATGTCAGGCTTCGCGTTTTCGAGCAGCTTGCGCTCGTAATACTGGATCAGCGACGGGCTAACGCCCGAAGAGGTCGTATAGTTAAGGTTCCCCCAGGTTGCCATGCGGTTTCATTCCTTTCTTACTCGAACCGCACCCTGCCTCCGTTGGCCAGATAGTCGTCCAGCTTCCTGAACTGCGCCGAACTCATCCGCATGAAGTTCACCGGCTGCGGCGTACCCTGGTTCGGGCTACGCATGGGCGAAGGCACAGGCGGGCGTTGCTGTCCGCTGTATTCCCGTGCCAAATCCACAAAGGTGATCTCCTTTGCGATAATGCGCCGGCGCACTTCCGGGTCATTGCGGTAGATATCGAACACATTCAGACCGGTCATTTCCTTAATGGTATCGGCCTGCCCTTTCAGCATGTTCGCGTAGTTGGCGACTTCCGGGTCCACGGTCTGCTTGGGTGCGAACTGCCCCTTTTCGTTGCGGGGCAAGGTATCTTGTTCTTGGAGCCCCTGCTCCGCAGGGACGTTGTTTTTGAGCTTGACATATTCCAGCGCCATGTCGCGGTCCTGCATCTTGCCACTTGCGACAAGCTGGTCTGCCTCACGCTCCATCTGCGCCTCGATTAACGGGCGCATCCGCGCTTCGTACTGCGCCGCAATGCGCTGTTCCATGTCGGTCAGGCGCTTGTTCAGTTCTTTCTCGACGCCGCTTTCAATACGCTTCTTGATCCATCCGGGCTCTTTCGCGGGTGTTTTCTCCTGCGGCTCTTCGGGCTGCGCTTCCTCTTCCGGCTCGCCGACCACGTCTTCCACGCTGGCCGCGTCCGGTTGCGCGATTTCGGTTTCGTATTCAGGCATAAGTGCCCCGTCGTCGAGCACGCTGTCCAGCTCGGACATTTCGACCGAATTGATTTCCTCTGACATAGGTTCTCCTTTTCGTCCTCCGTGAAAACGCGGCGGGCGCATCTATGCAAAAACCCCGCACAGGCGGGGCTGTTGCCAAGGGAATATGGGTATTACAGGCCGATGGGCGCCGCCTCTTGCGGGGCTGTCGCGCCTGAGGCATACATGCCGCCACCCTGCATCGCGGCAAGCTTGCCGCTGACTTCCTTGAGGTTCGCAATGCCCTGTTGCAGCGCCTCGTTCTCCTGCGTCAGCGCCTCGTTTTGCTCGGCCAGCTGCTGCATCATCTGCGTCGCCTGATCCACTTGCTGCAGGATGGGCATCAGCCGGTCCTTGCCATCCACGGTCAGCATCTCAAACAGCAATGTGAGCGGGAATACCTGCTGCGCTTGCGCGGCCATGCTGTATGCTTGCATAAACAATTCGTTCTGCGCCTGGACCCGGAGCGGGTTACGCCGCTGAATCTGCACCTGCACGGTGTAGGGCGGCGGTGTTCCAGCCTTCGCGCTCGCGCCAAAGAGGTGCATGGCAGACATGTCCACCTCGCGCAAGCGGCCATTTTTGCCGGTAATCATCCGCATCCGGCCCTCGCCGTAGAATTCGTACACCAGCCACATGATGTGCTCGACAATCTGTTTGAAGCCGTGGTTGAGCACCGCCGTGCGGAGTCGCGTAATTTTACTGCCCGCCTCTTGCAGGGCGCTGATTGCACTAGCGGCAGTTACACCGCCGGCGGTTTCGCCCCGCTGGAACTGGTTCTGCCCGGAATCCATTTTCAAGTCTGTCTGTAGCTGTAGCATTTGGTTCGTGACCATGCCATTGAACGGTGTGTGCTGCAGCCAGGCATAAGACTCGCTGTCCACGCGGTCGGCCTCGATGATGTCCTGCGACCAGTCGGCCATGACGCTCTTGTCAATGCCCGCATTGCGGTTGATCAGCATCCTGCCCTTTGAGGACATACGCAGGTTGGTGTCAATATAGCGTGCATAGCGGTTGATGTAGCGCATCATGGGCGCTAGCTGCTGCACCATGCCGTCACCCACGGGATAGCCCTCGACAGGCGCGTAGGCATCCACAACAAACGGGTACAACCCGTGCGCGAACACATTCTCCGCGTGCGCGAGCAAAGCGCCGCCGGCCAGGTACGCCACATTGATAATATAGCGCCGCTTCTTTGCGTCGTATTTGCGGTACCAGTACTCAATAAGCATGGCCCGCTGTTCCTCGTCGTTGATGTCACCCGTGTCTTGCGCGACTACAACGCCAACGTCATTGTGCTCGCCCTCCTCGGACGCGACATATTTCCCGTCCTCGGGGAAGTGCGCCGGGAACCAGGACAGCGGATGCCAGGACACTTTCATCAGGGCGCGGCTATCCTGCAAGCTCTCGGCAAGCGGATCCCACAGGAACGCCTCGACCGGCCAGCGGATAACGGCAATGTTGCCCTTGCCGAAATCCATGTCATCGTCCCAGACAACCTGCACAACGCTTGTGCCCGTACCGATGAAGTCGCTCACGCGCCGGTAGTGCAGCGTTTCGTAGTTGTTGTCCTCAAGAACGTAGCGCACCACGTCCGTCAGGTCGTCGGCGCGTTCCTGCAGCTCGGCGCGTTCTGGCATCAGAATGGCTTCGGGCATGTTGTCCATCTGATCCGCAACACAGTTGTTGAAGGTGGACACAAGGCTTTGCAGCTGAATTGTGGGCGGGTCGGGGAAGCTGCCATCCGGCTCAGCCTCGTCCTGATACGGATCGTTCAAAAGCAGAATTTTCCGCGCATCCTTCGCCCGGTCATGGAGTTCCTGGTCCGACTCAATGAAATAGCGCAGGCGCGAGTAGACCTCGTCCACCAGCGCCTTCTGCGTATCGTTGAGCTCCTGCTCCCCGACAACGGCTTCAACCGCCTTGTGCGCTCCGAGGTCCTCGGGCATGTCATTTCCTCCTGTACGGGTCGAACGGCTTGGGCTTGGGCTGCAGCTTCACGCGCTCGGGCGCGGGCCGCGCCATGCAGAAATACCGGGTGTCGTCATAGGCATGATCTTCGGCGTCCGTATCCACGTCCTCCGGCTTCTTGGGGTCGTAGGGCAGGTTCGGCACCGTTCGTATCCAGTCCGGACAGCTGCTGAATACATAGATAAGCGGCTTGCCATTGATAAGCCGCAAGCGCTCGTGCAACTGCATCTTGCCGGCAATGCGGGCGTTATCACCCTTGCGGAAGTACACGCCCGACCTTCCGTCCATCGGCTCCATCTGCTGCGCGATAGAATCGCCCCGGGACCGCTCAAAGATGTTCGGGTCGGCAATGCGGTCAACCACGATATTCTCGCGGGCCTCGTCCTCGGACTCGCGCTCTACAATGCCTTCCGCAATCTGCCGGGGCGAAAACTTGATGCCCACGTTCGCGTGGCGTTTCTCGCACCCGTACCACTCGCGGTAGCGGTACGCACAACCGTCCGGGCCGATTGCCCACCAGCCCACGCTGAATGGCTTCGAGTAGCCGTGGTCAAAGGACATGTACCGCGGCCAGGTCACAGGCACCGGGAACGGGGTGATGACGTGCGTTTTCAGGCGGTCGATGTAGTGCGTCGGGTCGTTCACGAATTCGCTGAAGACCTGGCCCTCAAAGGCATCCCAGTCGCCAAACAAAAGCGCCCTGCGGAGCGCGTCGGGCTTCTGTTCCAGTTCAAAGAGGTAATCGTCCGTGATGTAGGGGTTCTCTGTCGCCAGAGACGGGATGTACTGCGTCGTGTGCGTTCGCCACTTCTTCAGCTGGCTCGAGTATACCTTTGTTGTGAACAGGCTCATGTACGGGGCCGGGTCCACGAACCGCTTCTTCACCCAGCCATGCCCGATGTCGCCCGGGTTGCTCGACGACCGCGTTACTGGCTTGACGTCTTGCTCTGAGGTCGAGCGCAGGCGCGTCTGCAAAAAGGTGTATATCTCTTCCTCAAAGCTCGTCAGTTCGTCGAAATACAGCCATTGGATTTCCGCGCCGCGGTAGTTGAACCTGTCCTCCGGGCTCGAGCAGTGCCGGAAATGGATGTACGAGCCATTCGTCAGCGCGTACTCGTGCCGCCCCGAATTGTAAGTCGCCAGTTCCTTCGGGTAACTCTCCCGCGCCTGCTTGATCACCGTGTCCTCAAGCTCGGTGTACGTTCTCCTGAACACGAATGCGTGCGTCCTGTCCCAGTTCAGGCAACGCAACAGTGCGTCCATCACGGTCGCCTTGGTTTTGCCCCCGCCTGCCGCGCCTCCGAATAGCAGCTCCTTTGCCTTACTGTTGT
>CAZEIC010000117.1:0-7729 GCA_964512175.1 uncultured Oscillospiraceae bacterium
GATTTCACCCTGCGGCGCGGTCGTCACGGTCAAAGCGAACACCAGCGGAATCCCGGAAAGGAAACGCTCCAGCGCGTAATCGAACACGCGGCGCACGGGCGTTCTGTCCTTGCCCATCATGCGCTCCATACCGTAGAACGCGCCCAGCATGTGCGAGGCGTTGATCATGGCGCTGCCACCAACGCCGACGAACAGGTTCTTGGCGTGGTTCGCCATACCGACGACCTCGTGCGGTACGACCTGTCCGATGGACAAAATCAAATCGTATTCGCCCGACACCAGCCGTTTGTTGACCTCCACGGGAATCGCGGTATCCACCAGCCCTTCGGACACCTCGCGCACGAACTCACCCGGCACTTCGCCGAGCGTCACGACGTCGCGCCGCCAGTCGTGCATGATGAAGCGCTCAAACGGGATATCGCCGTACATCGCCTCGCATTCGCCGCGCGTCATGGGCACGTGCGTGCCCAGCGCCACGAGCAAGTCGACGCGGCAGGCGTTTTCCAAATCATGGTAAATATGGTTGGCGATGAACCCGGCGTTGGAGTGGTAACGCGTGTAATCCGGCACGACGAGCAGCACGCTTTTGTACGCGTTCCCGGCAAGCGCATCGGACAGCGCCGCGCGAATCTGCGCGTTCGTCAGCCCCTCGGGGCAGTCGGCGGTCAGGTGGATTGTTTTCATTGTTGCGCCCTCACACGGTGTATACGCTCGAAGCGGTGTCCCCGCCCTCGCCCGTCCAGTTGGTGTGGAAGAATTGCCCGCGCGGCGCGTCCACGCGCTCATAGGTGTGCGCGCCGAAGTAGTCGCGCTGCGCCTGTAAAAGGTTCGCGGGCAGGCGCTCGGCGCGGTAGCCGTCGTAATAGGCGAGCGCCGCCGTCATCGCGGGCGCGGGCACGCCCAGCGCAATGGCAGTCGCGCAGACGTTGCGCCAGCCGGACTGCGCCTTGGCGAGGATTTCGCGGAAATAGTCCGCCAGCATGAGGTTGGAAAGGTTCGGCGCTTTGTCGAACGCCCTCTTGATGTCCCCAAGGAACGTGCTGCGGATGATGCAGCCGCCGCGCCACATGAGCGCGATCTCGCCGTAATTGAGCGTCCAGCCGTAATCCTTGGCGGCGGCGCGCATCAGCGAAAAGCCCTGCGCGTAGGAGACGATTTTGGAGGCGAGCAGCGCGTATTCGAGGTCTTGGAGGAACTGCGCTTTGTCGCCCGTGAACTTCGCGGCAGACCCGGCAAGCAGCTTCGACGCGTTGACGCGCTCTTCCTTCATCGCCGACAGACAGCGCGCGAACACCGCCTCGCCAATCAATGTCAACGGTTCGCCCTCGTCCAGCGCGGCGACCGCCGCCCATTTGCCCGTGCCCTTCTGCCCTGCGGTGTCGAGGATAGCGTCCAGCAGCGGCGCGCCGTCTGCTTCCTTGTAGCCGAGGATATCGCGCGTGATTTCAATCAGATAGCTCGACAGCGCGCCCTCGTTCCACTTGGCGAACACCGCTTGCATATCGTCCGCCGTCATGCCGAGCGCTTCGCGCATCAGTTGGTAGCTCTCGCAGATGAGCTGCATGTCGCCGTACTCGATGCCGTTGTGCACCATCTTGACGAAATGCCCCGCGCCGCCCTCGCCGACCCATTGGCAGCAGGGTTCGCCGTCCGCTTTGGCGCAAATGCTCTGAAGCACGTCCTTGACCAGCGCCCAAGCGTCCTTCGAGCCGCCCGGCATCATGGAGGGACCCTTCAGCGCGCCCTCCTCGCCACCCGACACGCCCGTGCCAATGAAGCGCATGCCCTTGCTTTCGACGTATGCGACGCGCCGCGCGGTGTCCGGGAAATGGCTGTTGCCGCCGTCGATGATGACATCGCCGGGCGAAAGCAGCGGCAGCAGCTTGTCGATGACTTCATCGACCGGCGACCCCGCGCGAATCATCATCATGATTTTGCGCGGCGCGGACAGAGACTGCACCAAGTCCGCGAACGATTCCGCGCCGTGGAAGCGCTTGCCCGCGCCGCGACCTGATACGAATTTGTCCACGATGCCCGGGCGCACGTCGTACACCGACACCGCAAATCCCTTGTTTTCCATGTTCAGCGCCAG
Organism: uncultured Oscillospiraceae bacterium; assembly: GCA_964512175.1. GTDB lineage: Bacteria > Bacillota > Clostridia > Christensenellales > Aristaeellaceae > CAZEIC01. The sequence goes on from CAZEIC010000117.1 coordinate 2,093, forward strand.
ATTTTCGCCCATGACCGCCAGCCCGATCATCCCAATATCGTACTTCATCTCTTGACCCTCGCGTTTCCTTCGTAGATGCTCCACACTTGCTTCTCGCTCTCGGGCGCGGCGTAATCGGTCAAAACCGACGCCGCCATCACGCCCGTCGCCCAGCCAAAGTGCAGGCAATCGGCGCTGTTCCAGCCCTTGAGCACGCCATACAGCAGCCCGCCCACAAAGCCGTCGCCGCCGCCGATGCGGTCGAGCACGTCGATGCGGCGCGGAAGCTCGACCGTCCATTCGTCGCCCGCGAGCAAAATCGCTCCCCACAGGTGCGCGTTGGCGCTCTCCACCTCGCGCAGCGTGGTCGCGAACATGCTAGCGTTGGGGTATTCCTCGCGCACGCGCGCGATCATGCCCTTGAAGCCGTCGATTTTGCCCGCCAAGCCCTCGCCGCCCGCTTCCGGTCCCTGCACGCCCAGCGCAAGCTGGAAATCTTCCTCATTGCCAATCAGAATATCCGACAGCGACGCGATCTCCTTGAAGCTCTCGCGCAGTTCCTTCTCGCGCCCCTGCCAGAACGACGCGCGATAATTGAGGTCAAACGACACACGCGTGCCGTGCCGCTTCGCCGCGCGCGCCAGCTTCAGGCAGCAATCGGTCGATTGCTCGGACAGTGCGGCGATCAGCCCCGACAGGTGCAAAATCTCGCAGCCTTCCTCGCCAAACAGCCTGTCCAAATCGAACTCCTCCGCCGACAGCGTGCGCCCGACCTCGCCCGCGCGGTCGTTCTGCACAACCGGCCCGCGCAGCCCGAACCCGGAATCCGCGATGTTGAACTGGTGTCTGTACCCCCACGGTCCGCCCTGCGCGACCTCCGCGCCGCGGTATTCGATGCCGCGCCTGCGCAGCTCGGACTTGATGAACGACGCGATGGCGCTGTCCTTGACGAATTTCGTCAGAACGAGCGTATTCAGCCCAAGCGACGCGGACACGTTGAGCACGTTGGTCTCCGCGCTCGTCGAGTACATTTCGTACAGCCTGCTCTGGCTGACGGGCTGCCTGCCTTCCGGCGTGATGCGCACGCCCATGCTCGACGCCGTGACGAGCGCGTACTTACGGTCTTTCTTGCATTCCATGGCGGTTTCCTCCATTTCATGATTGTGTTCAAACACCCGTTCCAGACAGTGCCAGTCGATATCGTACAGCCTGCACCGCCCGATTTCCACAAAGCCCAGCTTGTCATACAGCGCCCGCGCGGCGGCGTTTTGCACGCCGACGAGCAGCATCGCGCCGTCGTATCCGCGCGCCTCGGCAATCGCCAGCGCATCACGCGCCAAGCGCTCGGCGAAGCCCTGCCTGCGCATGTCGCCGCGCACCACCAGCCGCGCCAGAAAGCAGGGATTCCGCGCGCGCCCCGCGTGAAACACGGGGTCGTCCTCCTCCGACGCGCCCAGCGCCACGGCGGCAAACGGCGCGCCCGAAACGTCGCGATAGCAAAACAGCATGCCCGCGGCGATATCGGCGGCAATGTCCTCCTCGTTGGGATAATACTCGTTCCATGTGCAACCCGGCGCGCCGATACACGCCCTGTACAGCGCCATCAGCGCGGGCATATCCTCGCGTCTTGCCGTCGTTGCCTGCATGTCCGCCTCCGCAAACCAATTTCTCACCAATAGCATTATACGACAAGTAGGCTGCTTTTTCCAGCCGTTTTCGCAAGAAAAGTGCGCGGGAAAGCGGTTTTTCACCAGATTTTTGATTGACAAACCGCGCCGTTTGTGATACCGTAACTCGGTAAGCCGCTCGGGAGAGGCTTTCCAACGCGCGCCATCGCGCGACCTCGCGGATGCGAATTCCGTATGTTCCCGGCGAGTATGAAATCAGGAGGTGCTGCCAAGTGTACGCAATCATCGCGACCGGCGGCAAACAGTACCGCGTGTCCGAAGGGGACACCATCCAAATCGAGAAGCTCGACGTAGAAGTGGGCTCCGAAGTGACTTTCCCCGTGCTGATGCTCTCGGGCGAGACCATCGAAGTGGGGTCGCCCATCTTGGAGAACGCCGGGGTGCAGGGCAAAGTGCTCGCGCACGGCAAGGGCGAGAAGATCGTCATCTACAAGTACAAGAGCAAGAAGAATTACCACCGCAAGGCGGGTCATCGCCAACCGTACACCAAGGTGCTCATCACCGGCGTGACCGCCTGACATGATCGCCTTCACGCTGTATCGCGCGGAGGGAGAAACGCTCGCAGGGTTCTCCTGCGAAGGGCACGCGGGGCACGGCAAGTTCGGACAGGACATCGTGTGCGCCGCCGTCTCCATGATCGCCATCACGAGCGCCAACGCGCTGGAGCAGGTGGCGGGCGCGCATCCCGAAACGTCGCAGGGCGACGGCGCGCTCAAGGTCTGGCTCGCCCCCGAAGAACGCACGCGCGATACGCAGGTCATTCTCGAAACGCTCCTGTTGGGCGTCCGGCAGCTACAGGACGCATACCCACAAAGCATCCGCGTCACGCAAGGCGCGGCAGAACGGAGGAAATAACATGTTGAAGCTCAATTTGCAGTTATTCGCTCATAAAAAGGGAATGGGCTCCACGCGCAACGGCCGCGACAGCGAGTCCAAACGCCTTGGTCCCAAGCGTGCCGACGGGCAGTTCGTGCTCGCGGGCAACATCCTTGTGCGCCAGCGCGGCACGAAGATCCACCCCGGTCTGAACGTCGGCATCGGCAAGGACGACACGCTGTTTGCCAAGGCGGACGGCGTTGTGCGCTTCGAGCGCCTCGGCCGCGACAAGAAGCAGGTCAGCATCCACCCCGCCGTGCAGTAATCACAGGCGAATCATCAAAGTCCGTCGCACATGCGGCGGGCTTTTTGTATGTACTCTTTTTTTATGACATATCTTGACAAAAGTCCTGATGTATGTATAATAGGTCATGATGAATCAGCACGGAAAGGCGCGATAATATGCCGAAATACGCCACCATTGCGGACGATATCCGATCGCGTATCCACCAAGGCGAGTACGCGGACGGCATGAAGCTACCCATCGAAAACGACATGATGCAGGCGTATGACGTGAGCCGTCAGACCATCCGCAAGGCGATGGACGTGCTGGAGGGCGAGGGCATCGTGCTGCGCAGGCGCGGAAGCGGGACGTTCGTCCGGCGGCACAAATCCATCGCGCGGACGGGCGTGGTGGGGCTCATCGCCACCGATATCAGCGGGGAGATCCCGCCGCAGGTGCTGCGCGGCATGGAGCGCGCGCTCACCAAGGAAGGCTACGCGATGGTGCTGCGCAGCACGCGCAACCATGTGGACAACGAGCGCCAGATGCTCGCCTATTTTCTGGACAATCCCGTGGACGGGCTGATCATCGACGGCACAAAAACCATGCTGCCCAGCCCCAACATCGACCTGTTCAAGCGCCTGATGGACGGCGGCACGCCTATGGTGTTCATCAACGCCCCCTACCGCGAGCTTCCGGACTGCGTATGCGTGACGATGGACGACGAGGGCGGCGCAGCCACGCTGACCAATTACCTGATCGACAGCGGCTGCCGGCGCATCGGCGGGCTGTTCCAGATTGACTACGAACAGGGGCTTCGGCGGTACGCGGGCTATACGCGCGCGCTCGTCCGCGCGGGGCTGCCCATCATCGACCAGCACATCATCTGGTTCAGCAACGAAACCAAAAACACAGAGCTTGCGGAGTATTACGCCAACGACATGTTCGAGCCGTTTCGCGATCTGGACGGCTTCATCTGCCAGAACGACCTGTTTTCGCGCTTCGTGATTCGCCTGTACCGCATCATGCTTGGGAAAATCCCGAGGGTGGTGGGGTTTGACGATATCCTCACCTCGCCCTTCCCGCAAATCGACTACGTGACCTTGCCGCACCCCAAGGACGCAATGGGCGCGCTGGCGGCGCGCAAGCTGCTCGCGCTCATCCGCGGCGAAAGCGCGGTCTCCGAGGTCGTGCCGTGGGGCGCGCCCAAGCACATCACCGAGTCCGACGAGTAATCAGTACCAATGCAGAACATTCCGCATCAAAAAATCCGCAAAAGGTATGATATGTATAAAAATTTATCCGTATCATATGTTGACAGCGGCGGACAAATCCACTATAATATTGGCAGATTATAACATACATGTACGAGCGGAGGGGTTGCGATGAACCTGGATACAGCCGTTCGCGGGGCGAACACATCGCGCAGGCGGCGAGCGCGGGTCGCGTATTTCAAGCGCTATTGGCTGCTGTACGTCATGCTGGCGCTGCCCATCGCGTTCTTTGTGCTGTTCCGCTACGTGCCGATGTTCTATATCCAGATCGCGTTCAAACAAAACAACATCATCAAGCCCATTTTGGAAGTGCCGCTTGCCAACAACAACGGATTCGAGTGGTTCATCAAGGCGTTCGGCGACCGTGATTTTCTGTACGCCATCCGCAACACGCTGACGCTCAACCTGCTGGATCTGTTCATGGGCTTTCCGGCGCCCATATTGCTGGCGTTGCTGCTCAACGAGCTGGCGTTTCCGCGCTTCAAGCGCATCACCCAGACCGTCGCCTACATGCCGCACTTTCTGTCGTGGATCATCATATCGGGCATTTCCACGCGCCTGTTCGCGGACAACGCGGGGCTTATCAACCAGATCATCGTCAGCCTGGGCGGCGATCCGTACCCCTTCATATCAAAACCTACCAACTGGACGTTCACCTATGCCCTGCTGGGCATCTGGAAGGACGTGGGCTGGAACACCATCATTTACTTGGCGGCGCTGACCGCCATCAATCCCGAGCTGTACGAAGCCGCCAGCGTGGACGGCGCGGGGCGCTTCCGCAAGATGTGGCACATCACGCTGCCGGGCATCAAGACCACCATCGTGACCTTGCTGATCCTCAACCTCGGGCGCATTCTGGGCAGCGAGTTTGACCGTCCCTTCGCGCTGACGAACCCGCTGGTCAGCGACGTTTCCAACGTGATTTCCACCTACGTCTACCGCTGGGGCATCCGCGGCTCGCGCTTCTCGCTGACCACGGCGGTCGGCATGTTCCAGTCCGTCATCTGCGTGATATTCCTGATCGCGTCCAACGCGCTGGCAAAGCGCATGGGCGAACGCGGCGTGTGGTAAGGGGGCGGGAGAGATGATCATCAAAGAAAAAAAATCCCGCGTAGGCGACTACATCGTGGCGGCGCTGTGCATGCTGCTCATCATCATCTGCATTTTCCCCGTGCTCAACGTGCTGTCGCGCTCGCTGTCGGACACGCGCTCGCTGGTGCGCAACGAGGTCATGCTGCTGCCCAAAGGCATCAACGTCGACGCATACGAATGGGTGCTCAAAGACCCGAAATACCCGCGCTCGCTGCTTTGGACGGCGGAACTGACGGTGATCTGCAGCATCGTCTCCATGACGATCACCATCCTGTGCGCCTACCCCTTGACGTATACGCACCTCAAAGGGCGCAGGTTCTTCAACACGGTCATATTGCTCACCATGTACTTCAGCGCCGGCATGATCCCCAATTATCTGCTGATGAAGAACATCGGCTTTCTGGAGAACCCGCTCGTGCTCATCTTCCCCAACTGTTTGAGCGTGTTCAACGTGATCATCATGCGCTCGTTCTTCTACGGCATCCCAGACAGCCTGCGCGAATCG
>CAZEIC010000118.1:0-7702 GCA_964512175.1 uncultured Oscillospiraceae bacterium
AAGGCGCTGGACATCAAAACCGCGTCCGCCGATACGCCCGTCAAGTCGCTCTCGGGCGGCAACCAGCAAAAGGTCATCCTCGCGCGCTGGCTGCTGACGCATCCTCAATACCTCATTCTGGACGAGCCAACGCGCGGCATCGACGTGGGCACGAAAACGGAGATCCAAAAGCTGGTGCTCAAGCTCGCCGAGGAGGGCGTGAGCGTGACGTTCATCTCCTCCGAAATCGAGGAAATGCTGCGTACGTGCTCGCGCCTGATCGTCATGCGCGACCGCAGCATCGTGGGCGAGCTGCGCGACGACGAACTGACGCAGGACAGGGTCATGCGCACGATTGCGGGAGGTGCGGACTGATATGAAACGGGACTTGAAGGCATCCGCCGGGGCGCGCGGCGGGTACGCGCAGCTCGTCGTGCCGCTGGTCGCGCTCGCGATCCTCATCGTGTTCAACCTCCTGCGCGACCCGGGGTTTTTCTCCATCGGGCTGGCGGTCAACAGCGGCGGCAACACCGTGCTCACCGGCAACCTCATCAGCATCTTCAACGGCGCGTCCGAGCTTGCCATCCTCGCGATGGGCATGACGCTGGTGACGGCGGCGTGCGGCGGACAGGACATTTCGGTGGGCGCGACGGCGGCGATCGCGGGCAGCGTGTTCGTGCGCGTGCTCTCGGGCGGCGGCGGCATCACGGGCTGGACGGTGCTGCTGGCGTTCGTCGCGTGCTGCGCAGTCGCCATGCTGTTTGGCGCGTTCAACGGCACGCTGGTGGCGGTGTTCAATATCCAGCCGATGATCGCCACGCTCATCCTGTTCACCTGTGGGCGCTCGGTCGCCTACTGGATCAACGGCGGCGCTACGCCGACGGTCTCCAGCCCCATCGTGACCGCGATCGGCGGGTTCATCCCGGGCGTGCCCGTGCCAACGCCGGTGTTCATCGTGATCGCCTGCGCCTGCGCGTTCGCGCTGATTTTCCGGTGCACGACGCTGCGGCTCTTGACGCAGGCGGTCGGCGTGAACCCGCGCGCCGCGCGGCTCAACGGCATCAACGTCACGGGCGTGAAGCTGCTGTCGTTTATCATCCTCGGCGCGTGCTGCGCGGTCGCGGGCTGCATCAGCGTGGGCAGGCTCAGCCTCATCAACCATGAAACGCTGCTCATCGAAATCGAGATGGACGCTATCCTCGCGGTCGCCATCGGCGGCAACGCGCTGGGCGGCGGCAAGTTCAAGCTGTCCGGCTCGGTGCTCGGCGCGTATGCCATCCAAGCGCTGACGACGACGCTCTACGCCATGAAGGTATCCTCCACCGCCATCAAGGCGTATAAAGCGGTCGTCATCATTTTGCTGGTGGTGCTGGGCGCGCCGGTCGTCAAGCGCGAGCTTGGCCGCCTGTATCGCAAGCTGACCGGCGGGCGCGTCGCCGCCGCCGCCGGAAAGGAGTAGCGCATGAGCGACTTGACAAAGATCCCGGCAAAGCGCCGCGAGCGCCTGACGGACACGCAGCTTCTGATCACGATCACGATTTGCATTTTCGTTTGCATGTACGGGCTGGCGATGCTCGTCTGGGGCGGCGGCTTCCTGCGCGCGCAAAACCTCTTTGACATCCTCAACAACAACGCCGCGCTCATCATCATTTCCTGCTCGCTGACGGTCGTGATGATCGGCGGCGGCATCGATATATCGGTCGGCGGCGTGATCGCCCTGACGGTCATGAGCTGCGTGACGCATCTGGAAAGCGGCGGCAGCATCCTGACGGCGGTGCTGCTCGCGCTCGGCGTGGGGCTGGCGTTCGGCGCGGTGCAGGGCTTCCTGATCGCCTGTCTGGATATTCAACCGTTCATCGTGACGCTGGCGGGCATGTTTTTCGCGCGCGGCATGACGACCATCGTCAGCAGTGTGCCGGTCAAGGTCACACACGAGGGCTTTCTGGCGCTGATGAACGCGCGCGTCGAGATCTCCAGCCTCGGGTACGCCGCCAAGCGCGGCAACTGGATCCCCGCGCGGCTGGAGCCGGGCGTGCTCGTCGCGCTGTGCGCGGTGCTGCTGGTGCTGTTTTTGCTGCGCAAAACCAAGCTCGGGCGCGATTTCTACGCCGTGGGCGGCAGCCGCCAGAGCGCGCTGATGCTCGGCGTGAACGTCACGCGGACGCGGTTTTTCTCATATGTCATCAGCGGGCTGCTCGCGGGCGTGGCGGGGTTCGTGTTCATGATGCACACGGGCGCGGGCAACGCCACCAACGCGGCGGCAGCGGAAATGAACGCCATCGCCTCGTCCATCATCGGCGGCACGCTGCTCACCGGCGGCGTGGGGAACGTGCTGGGTACGTTCTTCGGCGTACTCATGCTGTCCACCATCAAGTCCATCGTCACGACCTCGGGCTTGCGCGACCCGTGGTGGCAGTCCATCACGACGGGCGCGATGCTGTGCTTCTTTATCCTGCTGCAAAGCGTCGTGCTCTCGGGGCGCGGCAAAGGCGGCGGCAACAAAAAACGTCTGCCCGACTGGCTGACGTTCAGAAAGGACAAACCATGAACGAAGAAACGCATCTTTTGACGGAAGCTGCCAAGCTGTACGGGCTGGACGCGCGCGCCATCACGCCCATTCCCGGGCACGAGGGCGGCAGGAACGCGACGTACCGCTGCCTAGACAGCGGCGTCACGCGCATCCTCCGCGTGTCGTCGCTGCCCGACAGGAGCTTTGAAGACTATCTGGCGGAGCTGGCGTTCGTGCGCTACCTCAAGGAAAACGGCGCGCCCGTGGCGGGCGTGCTGCCGTCCAAGGTGGGCGCGCTGGCGGAGCAAGTGGAGATCGGCGGGAAGCCGCGCGTCGTCTGCCTGTTTGAGAACGCCCCCGGCGACCAGATCGCCGACCACGGCTACCGCTACCGCCCCGGCGCGCCGCTTACGGAATACTTCTTCAACTGCGGCAAAACGCTCGGCAAGCTGCACGCGCTCGCCAAGCGTTACCGCCCCGTCCACAGGCGCTTTGATTTTTTCGAGCGTTATAACGAGCAATACTTTGACGAACTGCTGCCGGACGGCTTCGAGGCGCTCAAGGAAACGCTGCACGCGCTGCTATGCAGGCTGCGCGCGCTGCCGCGCGACGAGGATACGTACGGGCTGGTGCACTTTGATTTCAGCGACGGCAATTACATGATCGACTACCAAACGGGCGATATCACGGTGTTCGATTTTGACAACTGCCGCTACGGCCCCTACCTGTTCGACCTCGCCAACCTCTGGACGCACGGCGTGGGCTGGACGCAGTTTGAGAAAGACGCGGACAAGCGCCGCGCGTACATGGACGCATACTTCGCCGAAGTGCTCGCGGGCTATCGCTCGGAAACGGACATATCTGATGAAACGCTCGCGCATTTGCCGCTATTGATCGACGCGGTGCTCATGGAGAACATCATCGACGAATTCGAGGTGCAGAAAGCCGCGGGCGAGCCGCTCGCGTGCGACGAGGAACAGGCGTATGACGTGCATTGCCTGACGCGCGGCATCCCGTACCACGGCTTTTTCGACGCAATCTATTCCCCCGACGCGCCCTTTGAATTACCGAGCGATTAAAGCCAGCAGCGCCCGCGCCTCGGCGAGCCTGTCCTGATGCGCGCGCCCCAGCAACAGCCGTCCGTCCATAAAAATGCCGACCGTGTCGCCCATCAGCGTCAGCCGCGTGACGTCGCCGTTCTTGACGGCTTGCGCAAGCGCCGCTTCGTCAGCGAAGACCGCCGGAAGCTCGCCTCCGGCGGCTTTTTCGTCGCGCGCGAACGCCGCGATCTCCTCCACGTCGTCCTCGTCCGCGCGGGTGTGCCCGAGCTTGGGAGCGTCCGTCAGCGGCAGCGTCATGATGATCTCGCCGTCCTCGACCTTGCCGTTCTCCCGGAAGCCCAGCGAGTAATACAGCTTGCGCGCGACGACGTTGCCCGGCATGTAATCCAAATGCGCAAGGTCGAACTTGCCCTCCGCCCGCGCGAGCGCGAGGAACGCTTCCAGCGCCTGCCTGCCGTAGCCCTTGTTTTGCTGCTCGTGCGCGATCATGAACCGCCACAGACCGACCGTGCGCTCGTCCTCATCCCAGTCCAGCATCAGAAAGCCCACGGGCGCGCCGTCCTCGCAGATGGCGAACGGGCGCGCGTTCTCGTAATACAGCCACGCCTGCGCGAGCGAGTAGATGTTGGGCGCGACGAATTTGTCTTGTTCGGGCGGCAGTTCCATGTCCATCAGCTGCTCAAACGTGCGCTCGGAAACGCGTTCCAGTGTGATCATTTGTTATCCTTTCAGTCCGGTCGTCGCGATGCCCTCGATGAAGTATTTCTGCAGGCACAGGAACACCGCCGCCACGGGGATCAGCGAGCACAGCGACGCCGCCATAATGAGATGATAGTCCGCGGAATACGCCTGAATGAACCTGCGCAGACCGACTTGGATGGTCTTGTTGGTGTCGGTCGTCAGGTAGATCATGGGGCCCATGTAATCGTTCCAAGTATTGACGAACGTAAAAATCAGCAGCGTGGCGATGGCTGGCTTGGCAAGCGGCATGACGATGCGCAGCCAGATGCCGTATTCGCTCAGCCCGTCGATGCGCGCCGCCTCGCTCAAGTCCCCCGGGATGCCCAGATAGAACTGGCGCATCAGGAACACGCCGAACGCCGAGAACGACTGCAGCACGACCAGCGCCCAGATGGTGTCATACAGCCCGACCGAGCGCATCATGATGAACTGCGGCAGCATGTACACCTGCCACGGCACGGCGATCGTGCCGATGTAGCACATAAACAGCGCGTCGCGCCCGCGAAAGCGCATCTTTGCAAAGGCGTACGCCGCGAAGGACGACGTGAGGATCTGCATGAACGTCACGACCAGCGCGACCGCCGTGGTGTTCCTGAAATACGCCATCAGCGGCACGCGCTCCCAGATGACGGCGTAATTCTCGAAGTGGAACTCGGCGGGGATCCAGCGCATGGGGATGGTGAACACCGTCGTGCTGGTCTTGAGCGAGGAGGAGAGCATCCACACGAACGGCACCAGCGCCACGGCGGCGAACAGCAGCAAAAAGGCGTACTTGAACGCGCCGCCGACGATCTTCCCCGGCGAAACGGTTTTCTTGGCTTGCGGAGTTGTTGCAATCATGGGTTACATCCTCCTTTCTACATGTAATTGACCCATTTTTTCTCGGCGCGGAACTGCACGACCGTCACCAGCAGCACGACGCAGAGCAGCACCATCGATACCGCGCTCGCCACGCCGTACTGCGCGGAGGTCGCGATGCCCTCGCCGCCGAAACTCAGCTCGAAGATGTACGTCACGAGCATTTTGGTGGAGCGCCCGGGCCCGCCCTGCGTCATGATGGCGACCACGTCGTAGATTTTGAAGCAGCTGATGACCATCATGATGGACACGAAGAAGGTCGTCGGCGTGAGCATGGGCATGGTGATGCGCCAGAACTTCTGCCAAGGGTTCGCGCCGTCCACCGTCGCCGCCTCGTACAGCTCGCCCGGCACGCCCTGCAAGCCCGCCAGATACATCACCATGTAGTACCCGGCGTTGCGCCAGACGCTGACGATCACGATCGCCCAGATCGCCAGATCGCGGCTCGACGTCCAGCTCTTGGTGAACCGGAAGCCGAAGGCGTTGAGGATCTGGTTGACCGCGCCGTTCTTCATCAGCAGGAAGTTCCAGCACACGCAGATGGCGACCAGCGACGCGACATACGGGAAAAAGAAGATGGAGCGAAACAGCTTCGCGCCCTTGACCGCCTTGTTCAGCACCAGCGCCAGCCCCAGCGCGCACGCGATCGTCAGCGGCACGGTGGCGAGCGTGTAAACGACGGTGTTCTTCAGCGCGATGCCGAGGTTGCTCTTGGTGATGCTGAAATCCTTGAAGATGAACTGGAAATTGCTCAGCCCCGCCCAGGTGATGTTCTTGCCGCCGCTCCAGTTGAGGAAGGACAGCACGATGGAAAACAGGACGGGGATCATCGTGAAGATGATGAACCCGATAAAGTTGGGCGCTAAAAACGAGTAGGCGATCAGCGTGTTCCGCTTCTCCAGCCTGCTCATTTTCCGGCGCTCGACGGTCGGGCTGCGAGACATCGCGCTCTCCTCCTTTACATATGGAAAGGGGAGGGGAAACCCCCTCCCCGCGAGACGTGGTGTTCTTACTTGATAAATTCCTTCGCGCGCTCTTCCATGGCGGCGATGCCCTCGTCGATGGACACTTCGCGCGTCATGATGAGCGTATGCTCTTCATTGACGATGGTCTTGATTTCGTTCACGCCCTCGCCGATGGGCCATTCCAGAGAAATAGCGGTCGGCAGCAGCGCGCCCTTGGTGGTGTCGTCGGTCGGGAAGCCGTCCGCGGAAGCCATGACCGCCGCAACGTCCGCGCTGACATACGCCGGGCGCGTGCCGGTCGAGGCGATCGCCTTCGCGCCCTCTTCCGAGCACATCCACGAGGCGAACTTCCACGCCGCGTCCACGTTCGCGCTCTTGGCGTTGATGGCGATGCCCGTGGGCGAGCCGAAGGACGAACCGGCGGCGACGCCTTCCAGGTGCGGGATGGCGGTGATGCCCCAGTCAAAGTCCGCCGTGCCATCCTTGATGTAGCCAATCAGCGTGGAAGCGTACCAGTAGCCCATCGGCAGCATGGCGATGTTGCCCTGCGCGAACGCGCCGCTGTAATGCAGGTTGGCGGCCTTGAGCTCGTCGTAGGTCATGCAGACGCCCTCGTCTTCCAGCGCCTGCAGCAGCCCGTAGAAGTACTTGAGGTCGGAGTATTCGCCGTCGGCGAGCGTGTTCACGCCGTCGCACACCGCCCAGTTGACCGCCGCAGACAGCCATGTGTGGTAATGCGTGCCGTACACGCCGTCGGACGCGATCTTGCGCGCGAGGTCGGCGTATTGATCCCACGTCATGTCGTTGGTGGGATAGTCCACGCCCGCCTTGTCAAACAGCGTTTTGTTGTAGAACAGCACCCAGAAGTCCGCGCGGAAAGGCAGCGCGTAGTATTCGTCTCCGCCGACCAGCTTGTAGCAGGCGTCCATGCCGGCGTACTTGGTCATGTCGTAATTATTGTTCTTGATGCTGTCGTTCAGGCTGAGGATGAAGCCCTCCTTCGCCCAGTTCTGCATGTCGGACAGCTCCTTGACGCAGTACAGGTCGGTCGTGTCGCCGCCCGTGAGCATCGAGGTCGCCTTGATGTTGTAGTCCTGCGAGGCGAGGTCGACATACTCGATGGTGATGTCGGGATTCGCCTTCTCAAAGCCTTCTTTGATGGCGGTGTAGTACGGGGTGATGGCAAGGTCCCAGCACGCGACCGTCAGCGTGGTCGCGTCCGCCGAAGCGACCGCAGCCAGAGAGAGCAGCATGGTCAGGCAAAGGAGCGCGCTTACGAGCTTCTTCATGAACGGGGTTCCTCCTCTTTCTTTTCGAGGGCGCAAACAGACCGCATCATACGCCAAGCGTCGACCGCCGCGCGTATATCGCCTGTCCGTCCTCTTTTTTCTGCTATATTATACTATGCGCGCCCGCGAATGTCAACGGGTGCGACGCGAACAAAGGGGCAATCGCATGAACGATATGGACGGGCGGCGCAGCGCCGCCCCTACGACAGCGTGAGATGCTATCCCCGTCGTAGGGGCGGATGCCTACATCCGCCCGCATGCACGGATATTTGTTCGCGGGTCGATGTGGGCATCGACCCC
>CAZEIC010000119.1:0-7335 GCA_964512175.1 uncultured Oscillospiraceae bacterium
GACCGCACGGATTTCGATTTGAAGGCGCATCAGGCGGCGTCGGGCGAAAACCTCGAATACCAAGACCCGGTGACGAACGAAAAGTATATCCCCTACGTCATCGAGCCGTCGCTGGGCGCGGACCGCGCGGCGCTAGCGTTCCTGTGCGACGCGTATGAGGAGGAGCAGCTCGAGAACGATTCGCGCGTAGTGCTGCATCTGCATCCCGCGCTCGCGCCGTACAAAGCGGCGGTGCTGCCGCTGCAAAAGAACAAGCTCGGCGCGCTGGCGGGCGACATCCACGCCGATCTCGCCAAGTATTTCATGGTCGATTACGACGAGACAGGCTCGATTGGCAAGCGCTACCGCCGTCAGGACGAAATCGGCACGCCGATTTGCATCACGGTGGACTTTGAAACCGAGGAATCGGGCACGGTCACGGTGCGCGACCGCGACACCATGGCGCAGGAGCGCGTCAAAATCGGCGATTTGAAAGCGTACATCGAAGCCAAGCTGCAATTCTAGGAGGGTTTTCATGCCGCAAGACCGGCTTTCCCACATCCGCAATTTCTGCATCATCGCGCACATCGACCACGGCAAGAGCACGCTCGCAGACCGTCTGCTCGAGGCGACGGGCGTGTTCGAGCGCCGCGAGATGGTCGAGCAGATCCTCGACAGCATGGAGCTCGAGCGCGAGCGCGGCATCACGATCAAATCCAAGGCGGTGCGCATGCAGTACACAGCCTTGGACGGCGAAACCTACACGCTCAACCTCATCGACACGCCCGGCCATGTGGACTTCGCGTATGAAGTCTCCCGCGCGCTGGCGGCGTGCGAGGGCGCGCTGCTGGTCGTCGACGCGACGCAGGGCGTGGAGGCGCAGACGCTGGCGAACGTGTACATGGCGCTGGAGCACGACTTGGAGACCGTGCCCGTCATCAACAAAATCGATTTGCCGAGCGCGCAGCCCGAGGAAACGCGCAAGGAAATCGAGGAATTGATCGGGCTGGACGCGGAAAACGCGCCGCTGATTTCGGCAAAGCTCGGCACGGGCATCCCGGACGTGCTGGAAGCCATCGTCAAACACATCCCCGCGCCGGGGGGCGACGCGCAAGCGCCCTTGCAGGCGCTGGTGTTCGACGCGTCCTATGATAACTATCGCGGGGCGATTTGCTATGTCCGCGTCATGCAGGGGCGCGCGTACCCCGGCATGCGCATGCGCATGATGCAGACGGGCGCGGAGTTTGACGTGGTCGAGGTCGGCACGTTCAACCCGGGCTACGCCCCGTGCCAAGAGCTTCTGCCCGGGGACGTGGGCTACATTTCCGCGTCCATCAAGGACGTGCGCGACACGCGCGTGGGCGACACCATCACCGACGCTGCAAGCCCCGCGAAAGAAGCGCTGCCGGGGTATCGGCAGGTCACGCCGATGGTCTTTTGCGGCATTTACCCGGTGGACGGCGCGGACTACGAGAACCTGCGCGACGCGCTCGAAAAGCTGCGCATGAACGACGCGGCGATGACCTTCGAGCCGGAGACCTCGGCAGCGCTGGGGTACGGCTTTCGCTGCGGCTTCCTCGGGCTTTTGCACATGGAAATCATGCAGGAGCGCCTCGAGCGCGAGTTCGATCTGGACTTGGTGACGACCGCGCCGAGCGTCATATACGAAATCGAGAAGACCGACGGCGAAAGCCTGCGCATCGACAACCCGACGAACCTCCCGCCGGTCACGGAAATCGCGCTGATGCGCGAGCCGTACGTGCTGGCGACGATGTACACGCCCAAGGAGTATGTCGGCACGCTCATGGACTTGTCGCAGGACAAGCGCGGCGTGTTCCGGGACATGCAGTACGAGGGCGGGCGCGTCAAGCTCACCTACGACATCCCGCTGGGCGAGGTCATTTTCGACTTTTTCGACCAGCTCAAGAGCCGTTCCAAGGGCTACGCGAGCCTCGATTACGAGTTGAAGGGGTACATGGAGTCCGAGCTTGTGAAGCTCGAAATGCTGCTCAACGGCGACGTGTGCGACGCGTTCACCATGATCGTCCACAAGGACAAGGCATACGCGCGCGGGCGCGCCATCGCCGAGAAGCTCAAGGATGTCATTCCGCGCCAGCAGTTCGAGATCCCCATTCAGGCGGCGATCGGCGGTAAGATCATTGCGCGCGAGACGGTCAAGGCGGTGCGCAAGGACGTGCTCGCCAAGTGCTACGGCGGCGACATCACGCGCAAGAAAAAGCTGCTCGAGAAGCAGAAAGAGGGCAAGAAGCGCATGCGCCAGTTCGGCACGGTCGAAGTGCCGAGCGAAGCGTTCATCGCGGTGCTCAAAATGAGCAGCGATTCATAATATGCATTTGAAACGAAACGCGCGGGTCGAACGATCCGCGCGTTTTTGCGTGCGTACATCGTAGGGGCGGGGCTCTGCTCCGCCCGCTGCTCAGCACACCCCCGCAAACCCGTTTTCTCAACTTCCCACTAATCTGATACATTTAACATGAAGAAACGCACATATTTTTCTTGACAACCCTATCTTTTGTGTGGTATAAGGGATAATGGCGGGATTTGGCGACTATATATTACTGGGAGGGATAAAACATGCTCTGGACGATCCTTGCTATCGTGGTATCGCTTGCCGCGCTGGGCGTGGCGGCGTATTTCTATCGCTGGGTCAAGGCGCTGCCGGTGGACGGCGACGGCCTCGAGCGCATCGGCGCGCTGATTCGGCGCGGCGCGTTCACGTTCATGAAGCGCGAGTATAAAACGCTCTGCGTGTTCTGCGGCGTGGTCGCGGCGGTCATCGTGCTGGTCTTCCCCGCGCCCATCTGGCAGGGCGGCGACATTGGGAAGAACCTCGGCATGATGGGCGCGTACCTGTTTGGCTCGGTGCTCTCGGGCGCGGCGGGCATCATCGGCATCTCCATCGCGACGATTGCCAACGTGCGCTCGGCTTCGGCGGCGCGCAAGGGGCTTGCCCCGGCGTTCATGGCGGGCTTCCGCGGCGGCGCGGTCATGGGGATGGCGGTCGTCGCCTCCTCCCTGCTGGGCGCGGCGATTCTGCACCTCCTGACGGGCGACGGCGAGGCAGTCATGGCGTTCTCCTTCGGCGCGTCCTCGCTGGCGCTGTTTGCCAAGGCGGGCGGCGGCATCTTCACCAAGACAGCCGATATCGCTGCCGACCTCGCGGGCAAGGTGGAGCTTGGCATCCCCGAGGACGACCCGCGCAACCCGGCGGTCATCGCCGATAACGTGGGCGACAACGTCGGCGACGTGGCCGGCATGGGCGCGGACCTCTTTGATTCCAACATCGCCTCCATCGCCGCCGCCATGGTCGTGGCGCTGCCGCTGGGCAAGCTGGAGCTGATTTTCTGCTTCTGCGCGCTGGGGCTGCTCGCCTCCATCGCGGGCGTGTTCATCACGCGCGTTGGCAAGGACGGCGACCCGGGGCGCGCGCTCAACGGCGGCACATACGTCACCTGCGGCGCGTTCGCGGTGCTGACGCTGCTGGCGTCGCTGATTTTCGGCTTTGAGATCCGCATCTGGGGCGCGTCGGTCGTCGGCATGGTCGCGGGCGTGGTCATCGGCTTGACGAGCGACTTTTTCACCGGCGACGGCAAAAAGCCGGTCGAGAACGTCGCGCGCGCGTGCCAGAACGGCCCCGCGTTCACGATCCTCACGGGCTTTTCCTACGGGCTGGTGTCCTCGCTGCCGTCGATGGCGGGCATCGGCGCGGCGGCGCTCGCGGCGTATAAGCTCTGCGAGCCGCTGGGCGCGGGCTATCCGATGCTCGGCATCGCCATGGCGGCAATCGGCATGCTCTCGGTCGTCGGCATGATCATCTCCAACGACGCGTATGGTCCCATCGTCGATAATGCGCGCGGCCTGACCGAGATGTGCCAGCTCACCGGCACGGAGGGCGACGTGCTCGAAATCACCGACAAGCTCGATTCGGCGGGCAACACGTCCAAGGCGATCACCAAGGGCTTCGCCATCGGCGCGGCAGGTCTGACGGTCATCGCGCTGCTCGGCGCGTTCAAGGAGCTTGCGGAGCAGGCGGGCGCGGTCATTTCCTTCAATATCATGGACCCGCTGGTCTTCTTCGGCGTGCTCATCGGCGCGGCGATCCCGGCGGTGTTCTCCGCCATGCTCATCCTCGGCGTGAATAAAAATTCACAGCTCATGGTCGACGAGATCCACCGCCAGTTCAAGAGCATCCCGGGGCTGGCGCAGGGCAAGCCCGGCATCGCGCCCGAGTATGACAAGTGTATCGACATCGCGACGGTCGGCGCGATCCGCGAACTGATCCCGGCGGGGCTGATGGCAATCGTCGCCACGCTCGCGGTCGGTTTCGTCGGCGGCGTTGAGGCGGTCGGCGGCTACCTGCTGGGCAACATCGTCTGCGGGCTGATGCTCGCGCTGCTCATGAGCAACGCCGGCGGCCTGTGGGACAACGCCAAGAAATACATCGAGTCCGGGCACTTCGGCGGCAAAGGCTCGGCGGCGCATAAGGCGGCGGTCATCGGCGACACCGTCGGCGACCCGTTCAAGGACACCGCCGGCCCCTCCATCAACACCCAGATCACGGTCGTTTCGCTGGTCTCCTCGCTCGCGGCGGGGCTGTTCGTGGCGGCGTCGCTGATCAAGTAAGGCTTTGTTGTATCCTGCGGTCGCGCGTCTGCGCGGCCGCTTTTCTATCCTTTATAATCAGTGAAAACTGTGATATACTCCTTACGAGGGGGTGCGGCGCGTGAACATCACCGATTTTCATGATATCGAAGCGACAAAGCTGGACTATAAGGTCGACGTGGAATCCGCTAAGCCAAGGAGCTGGCTCAAGTCTGTTTCCGCATTCGCCAATACGGGCGGCGGGCATATCCTCTTTGGCGTTTTGAACAATACGCACAAAGCCGTGGGGCTTGAAAATGCGCAAGAGGCGGTCAGCAAGATAGCCGAACTGATTGCAGGGCGTATCGCGCCTGCGCCCAGATATGCGCTGTCCGATTTTGACAGCGATACGCCCGGTAGACGTTGTATCGATTTGGCAATACAATCCGGTCCGAGCTATCCATATTACTATGTGCATGAGAGAGTCAGAGAAGCATATGTGCGCAGAGGCGATCGTTCGGAGCTTGCGACGGAAAACGAACTGAGCGCGCTCATCCTGCGCGGACAGAACAAAACATTTGACGCTCTGCCAAGCCATTACAAGCCTTCGGACGTTAGCTTTACGCTGCTGCGCGCGACGCATAAAAGGGAGACGGGCGAGGATCTGACGTTTCCGCGCGATTTGATCTCCATGCAGCTTTTGACGCTAGACGGACAAGTGACAAACGGCGGTCTGTTGCTGTGCGATCAAGGCTATCTGCGACAATCGAAAATTGTATGCACGCGCTGGAAGGGCGCGCAAAAAGGCGCGATCGACGGCGACGCGCTGGACGATCAGGAGTTCGGGGAGGCTAGCCTGATTACGCTGCTGATAAACGCGGAGGCATTCATACGCAATAATTCAAAAAGCCCGTGGACGGTGCGCGGCATGACGCGGGAGGAAAAGAGCGATTATCCGCTTCCTGCCGTGCGCGAGGCGCTCATCAACGCCGTTATGCACCGCGATTATCAGATTGTCGGCACGGAAGTACACGTCGATATGTTTGACGACCGCATGGAAATCACGTCGCCGGGCGGAATGCTCTCGGGCGCGCGTATACAGGACATGGATTTGCGGCGCGTGCCGTCAATGCGCCGCAACGAGGTCATATCAGATATCTTTGGACGGCTGCATTATATGGACAGACGCGGCAGCGGCATCAGTCGCATTCTGAACACCTATGCCTCGTTCACGGAGCAGCCAATGTTTTTTTCCGATGAAACCTTCTTTTCCGTGCTGCTTCCCAACAGGAGCGTCGTTGAAAAAACAGGGCATTCTTCTGAGAAAACGCAACTTCCGAATGAGAACACTCAACTTTCGAACGAGAACACTCAACTACGATGCGAGAAAACTCAACTTGAAAACGAGAAAACGGAACATATGCCGCTTGAAACTCAACTTTCATTATCTGAAATCGACGAATCCGCCGATGTTGCGGATATTGAGCTTTGGCGGTTCGCCAACGGTTTGGCGATGAGGGCGACCGGTGTTTTCAGAAAGCGGACGATTCGCGATATCAAGCGGCTTTTCGCTCGTTATCGGTACGATTATAGCTTCAACAGGCGCAACATTGCCGATTTCTTTGGCAAGACGCACAACGGCGCGTCGCTTTTCATCAATAAGTGCATGAAAGCGGGTTTGATTGAGAAGGAGAAAAGAGATTCCTACAAGTTTATTCGTCAGGACGAAAACTGAATCAATAAAAATTCAACTTTTTTGCATATTTATGAATTTTCCTATTGACAACCGCCCGCGACCGGGTGTATACTGCGGAGCGTAAATCGCAAGGAGGATGGAATGTTTATGAAGAAGTTGCTTGCTCTGGTCTTTGCCCTCGTGATGCTCTGCGGCGCGGCGTGCGCCGAGACGCTCTATGTCGCGACCAACCCGGAATACGAGCCGTTCGAGTATGTGGAAAACGGCAAGCCCGCGGGCTTTGACGTTGATTTGGCGTATGCCATCGGCGAAAAGCTCGGCATGGACGTGGTGATCGAATCGATGGCGTTCGATTCCATCATCAGCACCGTCGCCACCAATCCCAATTATATCGGCATCGCCGCCATCACCATCACCGATGAGCGCAAATTGCAGGTCAATTTCACGCTGCCCTACTTCAACGCGCAGATGGTCGTCATCTCCAAGAAGGACAACGGCGTTGTGGACGCGGAAACGCTCAAGGGCAAGACCATCGGCGTGCAGCTTGGCACGACGGGCGACTTCGCCGCCAGCGACTACACCGAGAAAGTCGAGCGTTTCCCCAAGGTGCTGGACGCTATCATGGAGCTGGGAAACGGCAAGTTGGACGCGGTCATCACCGATAAGCCGGTCGCCGAGAGCCTGCTCGCCTCCATCGGCAACGAATCGCTCTACCTGCTGGACACCGTCCAGTTCGGCGAGGATTACCTCGGCATCGAGGTCAGCAAGGACAACCCCGAGCTGCTGGACAAAATCCACATCGCGATGTTCACCATCTTCACCGACGGCACGTACGACGCGCTGATCGAGAAGTACTTTGGCGCATAAGCCTGTATGAATATACGCTCGAAAGCGCGGGAGACGCGCTTTCGAGCGGTTGCACGGTCTGCCTAGGGATCATACCATTTTCTGCGGAAAATGGCATGATCCCCCGGGCGGCAGACCGCGTAAGGAAGCAGGCTGCCGCCTGCTCCTCGGGGCGGCAAACCCGCCCCTGCGGAACTGAATCGGTGGCTTCG
>CAZEIC010000120.1:0-7162 GCA_964512175.1 uncultured Oscillospiraceae bacterium
ATCACCGAGAAGAACATGCGCGGCGCGCTCGCAGGCGTCGCCGAGGCGGGGTATTCATTCGTCGAATTCGCGGGCTTCTTCGGCATCCCGGCGGAGGACGTCAAAGGCATGCTTGCGGAGTACGGGCTTGCCGCGTCCGGCACACACACGCCGCTGCCGCTGCTGGAGGGCGCGGAGCTTGCAAAGACCATCGCGTATCATCAAGCCATCGGCTGCAAAAACGTCATCATCCCCGGGCACGACCTTCGCGACCAACAGAAGATCGACGATTTTATCCGCCGCGTCGCCGTCGCGCAGTCTGCGCTTGAGCAAGAAGGGCTGACGCTGGGCTATCATAACCACCATTTCGAGTTCCTCGCCAATCCCGACGGCTCGCTCGTGTATGAGCAGCTTGTACAGAAGACGGCGCTCAAGCTCGAGCTGGACACCTTCTGGGCGTTCGCGGGCGGTCAGGACCCGGTCGCGCTGATGGAAGCGCTCAAAAACAGGCTGCATTTCATCCATATCAAAGACGGCATGAAAAACGGCGACGGCTTCCCGCTGGGGCGCGGCGAAGCGCCGGTGCGCGCGGTATGGGAAAAGGCGAAAGCGCTTGGTATCCCGATGGTCGTCGAATCGGAAACGCTCACGCCAGACGGCATGACCGAGGCGCGCGAGTGCATCGCGTATCTCAAAACACTTTCATAAGCACTACATGGAGGAAAACATGAGCAAGGTCTATTTCACGTCGTTCCGCACGGTGGGCGAGGAAAGCCTGCCGGAGAAGCTCGCGCGCCTGTGCAAAAAAGCGGGCATCGGCAAGCTCGACCTCAAAGGCAAGTATGTCGCCATCAAAATGCACTTTGGCGAGCCGGGGAACCTCGCGTTCCTGCGCCCGAATTACGCGCGCGTGCTGGTCGATTTGGTCAAAGAAATGGGCGGTAAGCCGTTCCTGACCGACTGCAACACGCTCTATACAGGCGAGCGCTCGAATGCGCTGTCGCACATCAGCGCCGCCTATCAAAACGGCTTCAGCCCGTTCTCGACCGACTGTCATGTGCTCATCGGCGACGGTCTCAAGGGCACGGACGACGTGGTCGTGCCCATCGAGGGTGAGTATGTGCGCGGCGCGCGCATCGGGCGCGCGGTGATGGACGCGGACGTGGTGATCTCGCTGACGCACTTCAAGGGGCACGAGGCCACGGGCTTTGGCGGCGCGCTCAAGAACATCGGCATGGGCTGCGGCTCGTTCGAGGGCAAGAAGGACATGCACGCCAGCGAAAAGCCCGCCGTCGACCGCGAAGCCTGCGTCGGCTGCGAAACCTGCCTTGCGCACTGCGCGCACGACGCGCTGTCCATGCAGGACGGCAAGGCGTTTGTGGACGCGGTGCGCTGCGCGGGCTGCGGCAGGTGCATCAAGGCGTGCCCGCAAAAGGCGATCCACCCGATGGACGAGCGCGCCAACGAGATCCTCGCGCGCAAAGTCGCGGAATACGCCTACGCCGTCGTCAAGGACAGACCGCAGTTCCACGTATCGCTGGTGATGGACGTGTCGCCCTATTGCGACTGCTACGCGCTCAACGACGCGCCGATCATCCCGGACGTCGGCATGTTCGCCGCCTTTGACCCGGTCGCGCTGGATCAGGCGTGCGCCGACATGGCGAACAAGCAGCCCGCGATTCGCGACAGCGCGCTGGGCGATGCGCCCGCGCACAAAGACCATTTCCATGCGCTGTTTCACGACACCAACTGGCAGGCGGGGCTGGAGCAGGCGGAAAAGATCGGGCTGGGCTCGCGCGCATATGACTTGATAACGGTATGATCAGGCGGCTGCTGTTTCTCCTTACGCTCGCGCTCTGCGCGAGCTTTTGCGCGTGTGCCGAGGGCGGCGTGTACATCAGCGAGGTCATGGCTTCCAACGGCGTGTACCTAAACGGCGAAGCGCATGACTGGCTGGAGATAACGAACGCCTCCGGCGCGGCGGTCGACGTGTCGGGCTGGTATCTGTCCGACAAAAAAAGCGAACCGCGCAAATGGTCGTTTCCCGAGGGCGCGACGCTCAAACCGGGCGCGTACGCGCAGGTTTTTTGCACGGGTGAGGCGCGCGACAAGGGCAAAAAGGGCGTTTACTACGCCGATTTCAAAGTATCGGCAAGCGGCGAGACGCTCTACCTGTCGGACGCGGACGGCGCGCTTGTCGACAGTCTGTCGCTGCCCGCGCAGTACGGCTGCGTTTCCTACGGCGTGCCCGCCTCGGGCGGCGCGCCGGGCTTCTTTGAAACGGCAACGCCCGGAAAACCCAACGCAAACGAAGCGTATCAGGCGCGCGCGGCCGCGCCGATGCTCTCCGTCCCGGCGGGCTTCTACGACGATGCCCTAACGCTCTCGCTGCTTGCGGAGGATGGCGCGGAGATTCGCTACACGCTCGACGGCAGCGAGCCGACGCGCGGGAGCGCGCTGTTTGCCGCGCCGCTTGATATCGTGAAGACTGCGGTCGTCCGCGCGAAAGCATTCGCCCCCGGGCTGCTGCCGTCCGCCGATATCGCGGCGACCTACTTCATCGGCGATGCTTCGCCCGCGCCGGTCGTATCGCTGATCACCGACGAAAAATACCTGTTCGACGGCAAGACGGGCGCGCTCGTCAAGGGTACAGGCGGTTCGAGCACGCCCAATTACGAGCAGGAGTGGGAGTACCCCGTCCACATCGAATACTTTGACGAGGCGGGCGCGGCGCTGATCAGCCAGCGCGGCACGTTCACGGCTGCCGGGCATTCGGCGCGCCAAAATAAGCAAAAGTCCATCGCGCTCTACGCACGCAAGGCGTACGGCGAGGACAGGTTTTTCTTCAATCCCTTTCCCAACCGCGATTACGACAGCTATAAATCGCTGCTGCTGCGCTCGGCGAATTCCGACGCGTTTTCCACGCGCCTTCGCGACCCGTTCATCTCCTCGCTCGCCGAGGGGCTGAATCTTCTCTATCAGAACGCGCTGCCCATCGTCGTTTACATCAACGGCGAATACTGGGGGCATTACAACCTGCGCGAGAAAATCAACAAGCACTTCATCGCCCAGTGGGAGGGCGTGACGGATGAAAACGATATTGATAATATCGACATCCTCGCGCGTACCGGCATCGACGATTATGTGCAAAACGGCGACAACGCCGACTGGCTCGCGCTGATCGATTTCTGCAAGAAGAACGACCTCAATCAGCCCGAGAACCTCGCGTATGTCGAGGAACGGCTGGATATTGACAGCCTGTTTACGCACACCATCTTTGAGATGATCATCGGCAACACCGACATGACGAACGTCCGCATGTATCGCGTGCCGGGCGGCAAATGGAAGTACCTGCTGTTTGATGTGGAGGCGGGGTTCATGTCGACCGACGAAATCCCGATTTCCTATTATATCAAGTCCGTGACCGCCAAGACCGCGCGCTTCCAGCACGCGCACCTAGCGGCGCTGCTCAACGTCCCCGCCATGCGCGAAAAGTTCCTTTTGCGCTTCGCGGAGATATTGGAAAGCCATTTTCAGTGGTCGACGGTAGAAGCGAAACTCATGCCGTGGGAAGCGGCGCTCGAAACGCTGCTGCCGAGGCATTGCGAGCGCTGGGGCAATTTCACGGTCGCTAAGTTCCGTAATAACGTGAACGCCGTGCGGTATTACGCGCGCGTGCGCCCCAAGACGGTGATCGACCAGGTTTCCAAAGCGATGAAGCTGACGAAAGCGGAAAAGGAGACGTATTTCGGCGCGGTCGCCGACTTGCTTTCCGTAACGAACGCCGCGCCCGAGTGAACACCAGAGTTATTACGAAAAGATTGCAATTTTCGGCGTTTATGTTATAATTACATAGCAGGGGGTGATTGCATGCGTGTACATTCGCGAGCTGTAACGCTCTTATTGGCGACGCTGCTGGTCGTCTGCGCTTTCTCCGCGACGCTTGCGGAGAGCGAATACCGCCTTGAATCGGTGTTGAAGGAAAGCGCGGGCGGCAGCGTGCGGTACGTTCAACTCTCGGGCGCGCCGAATGCCTTCGCGCAGGACGTTATCAACCGAGCGATTGTCGAAATCGGCGAGATCGACAAGCACCTGACGACGCTTCAAACGGCGGCGGACGCTGATGTGCTGACGGTTTCGACCAACGCGGAGATCCTGCTGTCCCAAGACGGGCGCGATATCCTGTCGGCGCTCGTGACCGCGCATGGCAGGATGCCGAATGGGCGCACGGGACAGCGCTACACGCCCATGACGTTTGATATCACCAGCGGCGCGGCGCTGACGGCTGCCGATATCTTTACCGACGTCGCCGTCGCGCAGGACTTTCTGGACGGCTATATCGCCGAGCGGGTCGAGCCGGAGCTTTCCAATTATATCGACGCGGGGGAGATGTACCCCGCGCCCATCGAGCGCTTCCGCCTGACGCGCGAGGGCGTCACGTTCTACTATCCGCAAAATCAACTGACGCTGCTGTCCGGTTTTTCGGGTGCGGTGCACCTGTATCACAGCGAGCTTGCCGCGCTGTACGATATGTCGGACGGCAGCGTGATGCAAAGGGTCTATCAGAATACCGCGCCGAGCGCGGACGGCGTGAAAGCCGCCTGCGAAACGGGCGCGCTTGCGCGGGTGCTGGGCGAGGATTTGGTAGCGCTGGTCGAAAGCAAGCGCGTGCGCCTCGCCGCTGACGCGGACTTCATCCCGGGCGGCAGTCTGTACATTGTGGAGGACGCGGTCTTTCGCGGCGCATGGCTCATGACGGATGCGCAGAGCGACGATTTGACCGGGCAGACGGTCACGGGCGTGCGCGCCGTGCGCGCCGATGTCGGCGGGTTGATCGTCGGCGTGTCGACGCTTGACGACTGCCGCGGCGCGCTGGGTACGCCGCAAAGCAGCGTGACGCTGGACGAAGCCACCGCCGCGAGCTATCGCCTGCCCGCTGGGACGAGCGAGTATTACGCTATCGCCCCCGACCGCGCGCTGCGGCTGCATTTTGACGACGCGCGGACGCTGTGCGCGCTGGAAATCACCATCACCCGCTAGGAGGAGAAGCATGACCCAAACGGCGAAAACGGCGCGCGATACCACCCCGGCAAGCGCGGAAACGGGCGAGCGCAACGGCTTGCCGCGTCTCGTTTGCGGCGTTTTGCTGCTGGTGCTCGGCATGGGCTGGGCGCTCGGCATGTTGTTTTCGGGCGTCGGGAGCGCTTCTCTGACGTTCTTTCATGCCATGGCGGTCGGGCTGGGCGGCATTCTTGCCCCGGCGCTGCCGCCGCTTGCCATCTGGCTGGGCGCGCTGCTGTGCGTATCGGCGCGCCGCGCGGTGTCGTTTCGCGGGTGCTTGCTCGCGCTGCTCGCCGCCGCCTGCTGTATGGCGCTGTGCACGCTGATTCCCGTGGTGCAGGGCGTCGGCAGCCTGATGGAGTATATTCAGACGCTCAACGTCAACCGGCGACTCTCGGAAACGAGCACGCTGCGCGCGTATATCGACTGCGCGTACAATATGTACGCGGTTTATCGCATGGTGGGTGGCGGCGTGCTGGGCATGCTGCTGGCGTACCCGCTGTGGTCGATGACGGGCGTGACGGGCAGCGTCGTCATGACCGCCATTTTGCTCATCATATCGCTTTTGCTGCTGTTCCGCGTGCCCGTGCGCGGGCTGCTGCGCGGCGCGAGCGACCGCGCCGAGGCGCGCCGCATGGAACGCGCGCAGGAGGAGGAAAAGCGCAGAGCCGAGCGCGACGCGCGGCAGAAGGAGTGGGAGCAGCCGCTCCCGAATATCCCGCCGCCGACCGTCGTCGCGCCGCCCAAGCCCGTGATCTACGAAGAACCGCAACAGCCGGAGTACCCGCCGCGCACGGCGTATGAAAAGCCGCGCAAGGACGGGTTCGTGCAGGTGCGCGCGGGCGTATTGCAGGAGGAATACTTCCCCGAGCCGCCGGCATCCGCGCCGATGGACGAAGAAGTATTTCCCGAAGACATCCCCGAGGACATCCCAGAGGACGTGTCGCCCGAGCCCGACGACCCAGCGCCTTATATGCCGCCCGAGCGCCCGGTCAAAAGCGAGCCGCCCAAGCAGCGCGCGCCCAAGGAATACGCAAAGCGCATGGACGGCACGCCCGCGCCCGAAAGCAAGCAGCTTGCCATGCCGATGCCCTCCAATTACGAACGCCCGACGTTCGATTTGCTCAACAAGCCGCCCGTGGTCGACCGCGAGGACACCGCCAACGAGGATAGAGAGCGCGCGCGGCTGCTGGAGACGACGCTCGCCAGCTTCAATATCTCCGCCGAGGTGCGGCAGGTGGTGCACGGCCCGGCGATCACGCAGTTTGCGTTGCGGCTGTCCGAGGGCATCAACGTGCGCCGCGTGACGGCGGTGATCGACAACATCGCCATGGAAATGGAAGCGCGCGGCGGCGTGCGCGCCGAAGTGCCGATTCCCGGCACGTCGCTGGTCGGCATCGAAGTGCCGAACGCGAAGAACACGATGGTGACGCTGCGCGAGGTGCTCGAAAGCCCCGAAATGCGAAACAATCCATCGCCGACCGTCGTTGCGCTGGGGAAGGATATCACCGGGCGACCCGTGACGTGCGATTTGAGCGCCATGCCGCACTTGCTGATCGCCGGCGCGACGGGCAGCGGTAAATCGGTCTGTATCAACTGCATCATCACCAGCCTGCTCTACCGCAGCACGCCCGATCAGGTGCGGCTCATCATGGTCGACCCCAAGACCGTCGAATTGCAGCCCTATAACGGCATTCCGCACCTGCTCGCGCCCGTCGTGACAGAGCCGAAAAAAGCGGCGGCGGCGCTTGACTGGGCGGTGCAGGAGATGATGGACCGCTACCAGAAAATGCGCAAGCTCAAGGCGCGTAACATCGAGGGCTACAATAAGCTGGTCGGTCTGGACGAAAAGCGTTTGCCGAACATCATCATCATCGTGGACGAGCTGTCCGACCTGATGATCACCTGCCGAAAGTCGGTCGAGGAAAGCATATCGCGCCTTGCCGCGCTGGCGCGCGCGGCGGGCATATACCTAGTCATCGCCACGCAGCGCCCGTCGGTCAACGTGATTACGGGCGTGATCAAGGCGAACATCCCCAGCCGCATCGCGTTTTCCGTCACGTCCAACATCGACAGCCGCGTCATCATCGACACAAACGGCGCGGAGAAGCTGCTCGGCAAG
>CAZEIC010000121.1:0-4970 GCA_964512175.1 uncultured Oscillospiraceae bacterium
GCATGTGCACCGCCTCGATGGCATCGCCCGACACTTCGAAATTGAGCACCGGATACGGCGCGCCGTTCTCGTCCGCGCTGATTTTGCGCTCCTGAATCAGCCCATGCCCCGCAACCACGATGAAAAACTCCCATTTGCTGTTGTGCCAGTGCTGCCCCTTGGTGATGCCGGGCTTGGAAATATTGACGCTGAATTGCCCGCAGGACGCGGTTTTGAGCAGCTCGGTGAACGAGCCGCGCGCATCCTGATTCATTTTCAGCGGAAAGCGGACGGCGGTCTCGGGCAGGTAGGAAAGGTACGTCGAATACAGCTTTTTGGCAAACGAGCCGCCCGCGATCTCGGGCATCAGCAGCGTTTGCGGCTGCGCCCTGAACGCCGCCAGCAAATCGGCGATCTCGCCGAGCGTCGCGCGGTGCGTCGTCGGCACGAAGCAATAGCGCCCGCCGGGCGTTTGCACGGGGGTCAAGCCGTCGTACTCGCAGCGGTGCTCCGCGCCCGCCAGCGCGTCGAGCATTTCGTCCACCAAATCGTCGATGTACAGCAGCTCCAGCGCCGTCGCGCGGTCGTTGATTTGAATGGGCAGGTCATGGGCGACATTGTGGCAGAAGGTCGCGACCGCGCTGTTGTAATTGGGGCGACACCACTTGCCAAACAGGTTGGGGAAGCGGTAGACCAGCGTGCGCGCGCCCGTTTCTCTTTCGTAGTCGAAGAACAGCTCCTCGCCCGCGAGCTTGCTTTTGCCGTAATCGCTCTGCCCGTAGCGCCCGATGAGCGTCGCCTGTATGGAGGAGGACAGCATCACGGGCGCTTTGTTTTGATGCTTCTTCAGCGCGTCCAGCAGGCGCGAGGCAAAGCCGAAATTGCTCGCCATGAACGCCGTTTGCTCCTTGGGACGGTTCACGCCCGCGAGGTTGAACACGAACTCCGCGCGCGCGCAGTAGCCGTCCAGCAGCGCGGGGTCGGTGTCGATATCGTACTCATAAATCTCGCCGATTTGCAGCGCGGGGCGCGTTTTGTTGCGCCCGTCCCGGATGGTTTTGAGCGTTTCACAGAGGTTGCGCCCGACGAAGCCCTTCGCGCCCGTCACCAGTATGTTCACGGCTGTTTCCTCCCCGGCTATTCTTTGCGCCAGACCATCCGGTTGACGACGTTGGTGTAGGACTGGATGATCTTGACGACCTTGGTGCTGACGTTTCTATCTTGATAATCGGGCACGGCGGCGGCATGCTGCCCCGCGCTGTTGAGCGACACGGCGGTGTCCACCGCCTGCAGCAGCGACCGCCCGTCGATGCCCGCCAGCACGAAGCACGCGCGCTCCATCGCCTCGGGGCGCTCGGTGCTCGTGCGGATGCAGACGGCGGGGAACGGTCTGCCGATATCGGTGAAGAACGCGCTTTCCTCGGGCAGCGTGCCGGAATCCGACACCACGCAGAAGGCGTTGGTTTGCAGATGGTTATAGTCGTGGAAGCCCAGCGGCTCGTGCCGGATGACGCGCGCGTCGAGCGCGAAGCCCGAGGTTTCGAGCATCTTGCGCGAGCGCGGATGACAGGAATAGAGGATCGGCAAGTCATACTTTTCCGCCAGCCCGTTGACCGCGGTGAACAGCGACTGGAAGTTCTTTTCGGTGTCGATGTTTTCCTCGCGCCGACAGCAGGATGTACCGCCCTTTTTCCAGCCCCAGCCGCGCAAGGATATCAGATTTGTCGATCATTGCGAGGTTCTTTTCGAGCACCTCGGGCATGGGCGAGCCGGTGACGTAGGTGCGCTCCCTGGGCAGCCCGCAGTCGGCAAGGTACCGGCGCGCGTGCTCGGAATACGCCATGTTCACGTCGGAAATGATGTCCACGATGCGGCGGTTGGTTTCCTCCGGCAGGCACTCGTCCTTGCAGCGGTTGCCCGCCTCCATGTGGAAAATGGGAATGTGCAGGCGCTTGGCGGCGATGGCGGACAGGCAGCTATTGGTGTCGCCGAGAATGAGCAGCGCGTCGGGCGCGACCTGCCGCAGGAGCTTGTAGCTGCAATTGATGATGTTCCCGACCGTCGCGCCCAAGTCGTCGCCGACGGCGTTCATGTATACGTCCGGCGCGCCCAGCGCCAAGTCCTCAAAGAACACGCCGTTGAGGTTGTAGTCGTAATTCTGCCCGGTGTGCGCCAGCAGGCAGTCAAAGTACGCGCGACATTTCTTGATCACCTCGGCGAGCCGGATGATCTCCGGGCGCGTGCCGACGATGATCAGCAGCTTGAGCCTGCCGTCGTTTTGGAAGGACACGCCGGTATAGTCGTAACGGATGGTTTCTTGCATGGGGTCGCCTTTCTTTGCGGCGCTCCCCTGCCGGGGAGACGACGCTGTCGGTATTACCGGATGTTCCGCGCCGTCAGTATACCATATCAAGCGCGCGATTGTCTATATCCCGCAATGCGGGCAATCGCTTGCGAACCCCCTCAATCAAAATCGCGGTCAGCGATTTTCACTAACTTGACGGGATGCGTCGAAGGGCGTTTAGCGCCTTCGACTCATTCCGCAGAACCGGCTTTGCCGGTTCGAGGAGCAGCCGACAGGCTGCTTCCTTACGCGGTCTGCCGCCCGGGAAAACGTGTCATTCATCGCAATGAATGGCGCGTTTTCTAGGCAGACCGTGCAGCCGCTCGAAAGCGCGTCCCCCGCGCTTTCGAGCGAAGGGGCTGGGGCGCGAATGCGCCACAGCCCCGTGTCGGTTGACAAGAAACGCGTCGCAAGTATATAATGCTACGGATGAGCATGCCGATCCGCGCGTTTCCGCGCCCGCAGGCATGCGTGAATGGAGGCAGTCCGCATTGAGCAGCTCCGGCGACGAAAGAAAACCGCGCGCCCTGATAGGGGTTCTGGCGTTCATCGCGCTCACGCTGGCAGGCACGGCAGGCATGACGGCGCTGGGCGTCGACCTCACGCCGTCGGACGGCGAAGTGTTCCCGGTGCTCGTTCGCAGGCTGATCGCGTCCGCGCTGGGCGCGCTATTGGCGCTGGGCGCGGTCGGCGCGGTCGTCTTTCGCGAGCGCATCACGCCGCGCATCGCGAAGTTCAAGAAGTTCACGCCCTTCCTCTACCAGCTCGTGCGCAGAGATTTCAAGTCCAAATACAAGCGCTCGGTGCTCGGCATCCTGTGGACGGTGCTCAATCCGCTGCTCACCATGCTGGTGATGACCATCGTGTTTTCCACGCTGTTCCGGTTTGAAGTGCCGTATTACCCGGTCTACCTGCTCAGCGCGCAGGTGCTGTTCACGTTCTACAACGAGGCGACGACGATGGCGATGAACTCCGTGCTCGCCGGCGCTTCGATGATCAAAAAAGTGGACATGCCCAAGTACATTTTCCCGCTGTCCAAGTCGATCTCCAGCCTTGTCAACTTCAGCATGTCGCTCATCGCGCTGCTGGGCGTGATCCTCGTGACGGGCGCGCCCTTCCGGTGGACGCTGCTGCTGATCCCCATCCCGGCGTTTTATACGTTCGCGTTCGCGCTGGGCGTGGGGCTGATGCTCGCCGCGCTGATGGTCTTTTTCCGCGATATCGGCTACCTCTACGGCATTTTCATGACGTTGCTGACCTACCTGACCCCGATTTTCTACCCGATCTCCATCGTCCCGGAAAAGTTTTTGCCGCTGTTCCACATCAATCCGCTGTATTACCTGACGAGCTATTTCCGGCAAATCGTGATTTACGGCACGGTGCCGGGGCTGTGGGAAAACCTGCTGTGCGCCTTTTTCGCCGCCGCGGCGCTGTGCATCGGCTCGTGGACGTACCTCAAACGGCAGGATTCCTTTATCCTGTATATATGAAAGCGGAGGAAACATGAGTCAAGAACCGGTCGTCTCCATACGCGACGTATCCATGCGCTTTAACCTCAGCCGCGACAGGATCGACAGCATCAAGGAATACATCATCAAGGCGGCGAAGCGCCAGCTCTTTTTCGACGAGTTCTGGGCGCTCAAGAACGTGTCGTTCGACATACAAAGAGGCGACGTCGTGGGGCTGGTCGGGCTCAACGGCGCGGGCAAGTCC
Source organism: uncultured Oscillospiraceae bacterium (assembly GCA_964512175.1). Lineage (GTDB taxonomy): Bacteria > Bacillota > Clostridia > Christensenellales > Aristaeellaceae > CAZEIC01. The sequence continues at coordinate 4,037 of CAZEIC010000121.1, forward strand.
ACGCTGCTCAAGCTCGTGGCGGGCGTGCTCAAGCCCACGAAGGGCGCGGTGGTGACGCGCGGGAGCATCGCGCCGCTGATCGAGCTGGGCGCGGGCTTCGACCCGGAGCTGACGGCGCGCGAAAACGTGTTCATGAACGGCGCGGTGCTGGGCTACAACGAAAAGTTCATGCGCGGGCTATACGACGAAATCATCGATTTCGCCGAGCTGCGCGGGTTCGAGGACGTGCCCGTGCGCAACTTTTCCTCCGGCATGTACGCGCGGCTGGGCTTCTCCATCGCCACGACGGTCAAGCCCGACATTTTGATCGTGGACGAGATCCTCGGCGTGGGCGACTATCAGTTCCAGCAAAAATGCAGCGTGCGCATCAACGAATTGATGTCGGGGGACACCACCGTGCTGCTCGTGTCCCACGCGCGCGCGACCATCGAGCAGTTCTGCAACAAAACGGTCTGGCTCGAGCACGGGCAACTCATCGATTACGGCGAAACCGCCGACGTCTGCGCGCGGTTCTTCGCGTAAAAACAAGCGAAAGAGGCAAGAAACATGTTCACAGGAAAAACGCTCATGATCACCGGCGGTACGGGCTCGTTTGGCAACGCCGTGCTGCGCAGATTCCTGTCCACCGACATCGGCGAGATCCGCGTGTTCAGCCGCGACGAGAAAAAGCAGGACGACATGCGCAAGAAGTACGAGAGCGACAAGCTCAAGTTCTTCATCGGCGACGTGCGCGACGTTGACAGCCTGCGCAAGGCGATGTACGGCGTGGACTACATCTTCCACGCCGCCGCGCTCAAGCAAGTGCCCTCCTGCGAGTTTTTCCCGATGGAGGCGGTCCGGACGAACGTTATCGGCACAGACAACGTCATCACCGCCGCCGCCGAGGCGGGCGTGCGCAAGATGATCTGCCTGTCGACCGACAAGGCGGTGTACC
>CAZEIC010000121.1:4980-6725 GCA_964512175.1 uncultured Oscillospiraceae bacterium
TCTCCAAGGCGATGATGGAAAAGAACGCCGTCGCCCGCAGCCGCGATTTGCACGGGCGCATGGTCGTCGCGGTCACGCGGTACGGCAACGTCATGTGCTCGCGCGGCTCGGTCATTCCGCTGTTCATCGACCAGATCAAGCAGGGCAAGCCCATCACGATCACCAACCCGGACATGACGCGGTTCATGATGTCGCTGGAGAGCGCGGTCGATTTGGTGCTGTTCGCGTTCGCACACGCCGAAGGCGGCGAGAAGTTCGTCCAGAAAGCCCCGGCGGCGACGATCCAAACGCTCGCGGAAGCCGTATGCGCGCTGTTTGGCGCGAAGGAAGCGCCGCACATCATCGGCACGCGGCACGGCGAGAAGCTCTATGAATCGCTGCTGACCGCCGAGGAGCTCGCCAACGCCGTGGACATGGGCGATTACTACATGATCCCCCCGGACAACCGCGACCTGAACTACGGCAAGTATTTCGACCAGGGCGCGCACGACGTCAAGGTCGGCGAGGATTACAACTCGCACAACACGCGCCGCCTGAACCTTCAGCAAATGCAGGACATGCTGCTGTCCCTGACGTACGTCCGCCGCGCGCTGGAAGGCGCGGCAAGCGACACCGACGCGTGATTGTAAGGAGAGAACAAGCCATGAACATGCGGGAATTTCTATGGGATGCCGCGCGCGTGGGGCACAAGCGCGCGCTGCCGGTGCTGTCCTTCCCCGCCGCGCAAATGCTCGGCGCGACGGTCAAAGAGCTGGTTCATTCATCGGACTTGCAGGCGCGCGCGATGGCATACGTCGCCGAGCATACGCCCGCCGTCGCCGCCGTCAGTTTGATGGATCTATCGGTGGAAGCCGAGGCGTTCGGCGCGAGCGTGCGCTTTGCGGACAACGAAGTGCCCGCCGTCACGGGACGGCTTGTCGAGGACGAGGGCGACGCGGACGCGCTGACCGTGCCTTCGCTGGACGCGGGGCGCGCGAGCCTGTGCGTAGAGGCGGTCGCGCGCGCCAAGGCGCTGATTGCGGGCAAGCCCGTGCTGGCGGGCGTGATCGGTCCCTATTCGCTGGCGGGGCGGCTGATGGACGTGACGGAGATCCTCTACGCCTGTTATGACGACCCGGACGTTGTGCAGACGGTCGTTCGCAAGGCGCGCGACTACATCATCGCCTACTGCGAGGCGTTCAAGCGCGCGGGCGCGGACGGCGTGGTGCTGGCGGAGCCGCTGGCGGGGCTGCTCAGCCCCGATATGGCGCTGGAATTCTCGTGCCGCGCGGTCGGCGAGATCGTCGCCGCCGTGCAGACCGACGCTTTCGCCGTCGTCTACCACAACTGCGGCAAGACCGCCGCGCAGATGCTCCCGGCGCTGTATGACCTGCGCGCAGCCGCGTACCACTTCGGCAACGCCGTGGACATGGCGGACGTGCTCCGCCGCGCGCCCGCCGACATGCTGTGCATGGGCAATGTCGACCCGGCGGGGCAGCTCGCCAACGGCACGCCGGACAGCGTCGCCGCCGCCACAGGCGCGCTGATGGCGGCTTGCGGCAAATACCCCAACTTCGTGCCCTCCTCGGGCTGCGACATCCCCGCGCACGCGCCGTGGGAAAACATCCACGCGTTCTTTGCCGCGGTGGAAAAAGCGCAATAATCGCGTCAGGCGACCAAAACAAAATCCGCATGGTTCAAAGCAACCATGCGGATTTTTTGCAGACTGGTCGAGGTGACTGGATTTGAACCAGCGGCCTTTTGGT
>CAZEIC010000122.1:0-6471 GCA_964512175.1 uncultured Oscillospiraceae bacterium
GGGGGCATCGCATCCCCGCGTGGTACTGCGCGGACTGCGGCGAGACGATCGTTTCGCGCGATACGCCCGACACCTGCTTAAAGTGCGGCGGTAAAACGCTTACGCAGGACGAGGACGTGCTGGACACATGGTTCTCCTCCGCGCTCTGGCCGTTTTCCACGCTCGGCTGGCCCGACAAGACCGACGACCTCGCGTACTTTTATCCGACCAGCACGCTGGTGACGGGTTATGACATCATCTTCTTCTGGGTGGCGCGCATGATCTTTTCCGGTCTGCGCCAGATGGGCGAAACGCCGTTTGACACCGTGATCATCCACGGACTGGTGCGCGACGCGCAGGGGCGTAAAATGTCCAAATCGCTCGGCAACGGGCTGGACCCGCTCGAGATCATCGACCAGTACGGCGCGGACGCGCTCAGGTTTTCGCTGTGCCTCGGCGTGAGCCCCGGCAACGACACACGCTATTCGCAGGAGCGCATGGAGGCGGCGCGCAACTTCGCCAACAAGGTCTGGAACGCCTCGCGCTTCGTGCTGATGAACATGGACGGCGAGGAAAGCCTTGTCGGGAAACAGCTTTCGCTGCCCGACCGCTGGATACTGACCAAGTATGGCGTCGCCGTGTCCGATATCACGCGGCACATGGACGAGGGCGATTTCGGGCTGGCGGCGCAGAAAATCTACGATTTTGCGTGGTCGGAGTTCTGCGACTGGTACATCGAGCTTGCCAAATCCAGCCTGACGGGCGCGGACGAGGAGCGCAAGCGTGCGACGCGCGCCGTGCTGCAAACGGTGCTTTCGGGACTTTTGCGCCTGCTGCACCCGTTCATGCCGTTCCTGACGGAAACCATCTACAGCAACCTGCCCGGGCACGAACAGGATTCCTGCATGCTCGCCAAGTGGCCCGAAGCGCCCGATGGCTATCCCGAGGACGCCGCGCGCATGGAGGGCGTGATGGACATGATTCGCGTCATCCGCAACCTGCGCGCCGAAATGGGCGTGCAGGCGGGGCATCGCGCGCGGCTGATTCTGCGTCCGGCGGACGGCTGGACGGAGACGCTCGCGTCGTCCGAAACCTATTTCCAGCGGCTGGCGGGCGTGTCCACGCTGGAAATCATTGGAAGCTCATCGGTCGACGAGAAGACGGTGGGCGCGGTGTGCGCGGCGGGCGAATTGTTGATTCCGCTGGGCGATCTGGTGGACATGGAGAAGGAGAAGGCGCGGCTAGCCAAGGAGCGCGACAATCTTGAGAAGGAAATCGCGCGCGCCGAGGGCAAGCTGCAAAACCCCGGCTTCCTTGCCAAAGCGCCCGAACAGCTTGTCGCGGCGGAGCGTGAGAAGCTCGAGAAGAACAAGGGCATGCTGGTAACATTGGACGCGCGCATCCGGGACATGCTCTCGTGAGCGCGTTCCAACACGAGCCGGTGATGCTCGGCGAGGTGCTGGAATGGCTGTCGCCCAAGCAAGGCGGCGTGTACGCCGACGGTACGCTGGGCGGCGGCGGGCACGCCGAGGCGGTGCTCTCGCGCATTGGCGACACCGGGCGGCTCATTGGTATCGACCGCGACATGGCCGCCATCGAGGCGGCGCGCGCGCGGCTTGCGCGCTATCCGGGGTTTATCGCCGTGCACGGCAATTTTCATGACGTGAAAGCGCTGCTTGCCGGTCAGCCGCCGCTGTCGGGCGCGCTGCTCGACCTCGGCGTGTCCTCGCATCAGCTGGACACGCCCGAGCGCGGCTTTTCCTACCACGAGGACGCGCCGTTGGACATGCGCATGGACACATCGTGCGGACGGACGGCTGCCGAGTGGCTCGCTAGTATAGATGAAAGAACGCTCGCGCAGACGCTGTATGACTACGGCGACGAAAAGTGGGCGGCGCGCATTGCCAAGGTGCTGTGCGAGCGCCGCGAACAAGCGCCCATCCTGACGACCGGCGATCTGGTCGCCGTCGTGGATGCCGCCATCCCCAAAAAGGTGCGCCAGAAGGACGCGGGGCATCCCGCGCGCAGGACGTTCCAAGCCGTGCGCATCGCGGTCAACGACGAGCTCGCGCCGCTTGGAAAGGCGCTGGAGGATTGGGTGTCGCTGCTCGCGCCGGGCGGGCGGCTGTGCGTCATCACCTTTCATTCCATAGAAGATAGAATCGTCAAGCGCGCGTTCCAGACCCTGCAAAACCCGTGCGTCTGCCCGCCCAAAGCGCCGATTTGCACATGCGGCAGGCAGCCCGTCGCCCGCGTGCTCGCGCGCGGCGCGGTCGCGCCCGGGGAGGACGAGCTCTCGCGCAACCCGCGCGCCCGGAGCGCCAAGCTGCGCGTGGTCGAGAAGATATAGGAGGGACGCGCATGCTGTACGTCGTCGCCACGCCCATCGGCAACCTTTCCGACATGAGCCCGCGCGCCGTGGACACGCTGCGCAAGGTCGCGCTGATCGCCGCAGAGGATACGCGCGTCACCATGAAACTGACCTCGCATTTTGGCATCGACACGCCGCTGACGAGCTGCCATGCGCATAACGAGCGCGACAAGGCGGCGCGCATCGTGGCGCGCATGCTGGAGGAGAATATCGACGTGGCGCTCGTGACGGACGCGGGCACGCCCGCCATTTCCGACCCCGGGACGGCGTTGGTCGCCGCCGCCTGCGAAGCGGGCATCGAGGTCGTCGCCGTCGCCGGGCCGAGCGCCATGGCGGCGGCTTTGTCCGTCAGCGGATTCGACGTACCAGAGTTCACATTTTGCGGCTTTTTGCCGAGGAACGTGGGCGAGCTGCGCGAAAAGCTGCTGGACATCGCAGACCGGACGGACTGCTGCGTGCTACACGAATCGCCGTACCGAGTGATCGCGCTGATGCGCGCGGTGCGCGATACGCTGCCCGGGGCGCGCGCGTCGGTCAGCTGCGATTTGACGAAGCTGCACGAAAAGACGATTCGCGGAAGCGCCGAAGACGTGCTCACCGCGCTCGAGGGGAACGAAAAAACCGAAAAAGGGGAATACTGCATCGTGCTCGACCTGCGCGGCGTGCAAAAGCGCGAAAAAGCGCCGCCCGCGAGCGCCAGCCTCGAGGCGCGGCTGTTCGACTTGATGCTGTCGGGCGCGGACGCGCGCGCCGCCATGGACGCGCTGATTGCGCAGGGCGAAAAAAAGAACGCGGTGTACGCCGCCTCCCTGCGCGTGAAAGCGCGAATAAAATAAAAGTTTGTCGGCGGCAGGAAAAAGGGAGTATGGTGTAGAAAGCAGAAAATGGGAGGGGATGAGATTCTCTTTCCATCTTGGTTTTTCACTCCTGAACAACGGCTGGCACGATGGGAGGTCACGATATGGACAAACGGTTGGAAACGCGGTCGCCGCTGGAGAATCGGCGCGCCGCCGCGCAGGACGGCGCGGAATTCCTCGCCGCCCGGCACGAAAAAGGCGCGTACTCGGCGCGCGAACGCCTCGTCAAGCTCTTTGACGCGGGCGGCTTCGTCGAGCTGGACGCGCTCGTCCCCGGCGGCGGCGTACGCACGGGGTACGGCACTGTCGGCGGGCGCGCTGCGTACTGCTTCGCGCAGGACATCGGCGCGTCGGGCGGCGCGATGAGCGCTGCGCAGGCAAAGAAGATCGACAAACTGCTGGACATGGCGCAGCTCACGGGCGCGCCCGTCGTCATGCTGCTCGATTCCGAGGGCATCGCGATTGCCGACGGCGCTTCGGCGCTGGCGGGCTACGCGCGGACGCTTGGTAAGCTCGCGCGGCTGTCGGGCGTGTGCCCGCTGATTGCCTGCGTAATGGGCCCGTGCATCGGCTGCGCGGCGCTGTACACGCAGGTTGCGGACATCGTGCTTGCCGTCAAGAGCGAAGCAACGCTGTCGCTGCATGCCAAGAGCGTGGTCGCGGCGGTCGCCGGGAAGCTGCCGGAGGAACTCAAGGACGGCGTGGAAAAGATGGCGGAATACGGCGCGATCGACGTTGTGTACGACACCGAGGACGCGGCGCTTTCGGCGATCGCCGCCCTGCTGGACATTCTGCCCGCCTGCAACGCCGAGGACGCGCCCATGCTCGAGACCGACGATCTGAACCTGCTCGTCGGCGACGCGCCCGACACGCTCGCGCTTGCCGCGCAGATTGCCGACGGCGGCGCGCTCATCGAGCTTGGCGCTATGTGCGGCAAAGCCGTGCACACCTGCCTTGCGCGCCTTGGCGGGCGCAGCGCGGGCATCATCGCGCTCGATTCGCGCCAAGACGGCGGTCGGCTGGATGAGAACGCCTGCCGCAAGGTTGCGCGCTTTGTGCGCTTTTTCGACTGCTATCACCTGCCGGTGGTGACGCTGGCGGATTCCGAAGGGCTCGCCGTGCCCGCGTTCGACGCGCAGCCCGGGCTCATGCGCGCCGCCGCGCAGATGCTCTACGCATACGCCGAAACCACCGCGCCCAAGCTCGCGGTCGTCGCGGGGCGCGCCGTGGGTCAGGCGTTCGTGGCGCTGGGCGGCAAGGCGATGGCGGATGTGTGCTACGCGCTGCCGGACGCCGTCATCGCGCCGATTTCTCCCGAGGTCGCCGCGCAGACGCTGTATATAGACCGCCTGCAGGCGGGCGAGGAGCGCGCGGCGCTCGAGAGCGAGTACGCGCTGGAAAACGGCGCGCAGAGCGCCGCCGAACTTGGCTTGGTGGATGACGTGATCGAGCCCGCGCAGACGCGCAAGCACCTGCTTGCCGCGCTGGAGATGCTGGTTTCCAAGCGCGACGTGAACCTCCCCAAGAAGCACGGCAACACGCCGCTTTGATGAAAGAGGTGGCAGGAATATGAGCAATTTTTTCGAGGGCTTGTCCGTTTCCGCAATCGGCATGCTGGTGGTGTTCGCGGGGCTGATCATCCTGATTGCCTGCGTGTACCTGCTGACCGCCGCCTGCGGTCGAAAAAAGCAAAGCGTTGATGCGCCCGTGCCCGTCGCGCCCGCGCCCATTCCGGAAGCGCCCGTTGCGCGGGACGACAGCCTGATCGCCGTCATCACGGCGGCGGTCGCCTGCATGCTCGCGGGCGAGCAATCGGCGAGCGCCGACGCGTCCGGGTTTGTGGTGCGCCGCATCCGGCGCGTGCCGCACGGCGATCCCCGCGCGCAGGCGGCGCGCGACGAACAGATGTATTCCAGACGATGATTTGAAAGGGGTATACAGGCATGCGTAAATTCATGATAACCGTCAATGGCGCTACTTACGAAGTCGAGGTCGAGGAAGTCGCCGGGTCTGCGTCGGCGGCGCCGGCAGCCGTACAAAGCATTGCGCCCGTTCCCGCGCCCGTCGCGCCCGCGCCCGTTCCCGTTTCCACGCCGGCGCCCGCGCCTGCGCCTGTCGCGCCCAAGCCCGTCGCTCCGGTCGCGGGCGGCGAGAGCGTCAAGAGCCCGATGCCCGGCACGATTCTGGACATCAAGGTCAAGCAGGGGCAGGCGGTCAAAAAGGGCGACGTGCTGATGATTCTGGAAGCCATGAAGATGGAAAACGAAATCATGTCGCCCAAGGACGGCACGGTCGCGCAGATCGCGGTCGCGCAGGGCGCGTCCGTCAATTCCGGCGATTTGCTCGTCGTGCTGCAATAAGCCCGCACGCGTGCGCGGAAAGTGATGTGATAGGAAATGGAGAACGGAAAAGGCGTGTGGGACGCGCTGTCTGATCTGGTCGCGTCCTCCGGGCTGCGCAGCCTCTACGATAACCCGCTGCCGCTGGCGATGATCGCGGTCGCCTGTTTGCTGATCTTTCTGGCGATCAAGAAAAAGTATGAGCCGCTGCTACTCCTGCCCATCGCCTTTGGCATGCTGCTGGCGAACCTGCCGCTGGGCGGGCTGTCCGACGCGCCGAAGTACACCTTCAACATGGAGCAGGTGTACCACGGCAAGGAGGGCACGGCGATCACGCTGACGGGCGACAACCTCCAAAGCATGCTCGCCGAGCTCGTGAAAAACGAGGGCGTGACGGTCGCCGAGAAAACGGCGGAGGATGGCGAAACGACCTACCATGTCCTGACGGACGCGGCGGGCACGGAGCTGCTCGTCACCGAGGGCATGACGGTCTACCAGCATCTGGAGACCTCGGGCGGGCTGCTGTATTACCTATATCAAGGCGTGAAGCTCGGTATCTATCCGCCGCTCATTTTCTTGGGCGTCGGCGCGATGACGGACTTCGGGCCGCTGATTGCCAACCCGCGCTCGCTGCTGCTGGGCGCGGCGGCGCAGCTTGGCATCTTCATCACGTTCATCGTCTGCCGTCTGGCGGGCTTCACGGGCGCGGAGGCAGCGTCGACCGGCATAATCGGCGGCGCGGACGGACCGACGGCGCTGTTTTTGACCAGCAAGCTCGCGCCGCACTTGCTGGGCCCCATCGCGGTGGCGGCGTACAGCTATATGGCGCTCGTCCCGGTCATCCAGCCGCCCATCATGCGCGCGCTGACCACCAAGAAGGAGCGCTCCATCATTATGGAGCAGCTTCGCCCGGTCAGCAAGCGTG
>CAZEIC010000123.1:0-6248 GCA_964512175.1 uncultured Oscillospiraceae bacterium
GTGATGCCGACCTTCTCGGCGATGTCCTTGCGGTAGTAGATGCCGGCGCGCGCCATTGCGCGGCTGCGGTAGATGCCGTAGATGCGGCCGTCCACCGAGATGTTGTTGTACACGCCCTCGGCGCCTTTGGCGAGGTTCTCAAACTGCGGGATGTAGTCGGTCAGATCCCAGAACGCGCCGGCGCGCGCCGAGTTGATGGCGACGGGCTCGCGCGGGCCTTGCAGCACCATGACCATCGGCATGTTCGCCGGGTCGCCCAGCGTCAGGCTGGTCATGTCGGTGTAGGCGGAGTTGGCGACCCACTGGATGTCCAGCTTGACGCCGGACGCTTTTTCGATGGCTTCGAGCACGGGGTTGCCGTCTTTCTGGAAGTCCTTGTCGGCGTAGAAGTCGGGTAGCATGATGGTGACGGTCAGCGACTCTTCGGCGAGCGCGACGCCCATCGACAGCAGCATGCCAAGGCACAGGAGCAGAGCGAGCAATTTCTTCATTCGGGTTTCCTCCTTTTTGTTTTGTTATCTATCAGGCGGCTTGTCGCCGCGGATAACCTATCCTTTGAGCGCGCCGACCATGACACCTTTCACGAAATACTTCTGCAAAAACGGGTACACGCACATGATCGGCATGGTCGCGACCACGATGACCGCCATCTTGACCGACTGCTCGGGCAGCTCGATGAAGCCCGCGTCGCGCACGTTCATGTCGGCGGCGGACGCTTCGGACAGCAGGATGATCTCGCGCAGGATGACCTGCAAGGGCCATTTTTCGCGCGCGCTCGTCATGTAGATCATCGCGCCGAAGTAGGCGTTCCAGTGCCCGACGGCGTAGAACAGCCCGAACGTCGCCAGCACCGGCAGCGACAGCGGCAGCACGATCTTCAGCAGCGTGCCTAGGTCGTTGCAGCCGTCGATGCGCGCCGATTCCTCCAGTTCCTGCGGGATGTTCTGGAAGAAATTCTTGACGATCATCATGTTGTACGCCGAGATCGCGCCCGGCAGCAGCACCGACCAGAACGAGTTTTTCATGCCCAGCCAGTTGGAAACGAGGATGTACCCCGGCACCATGCCGCCCGAAAAGAACATCGAAAAAATCACCATGTTCAACAGGAAATTGCGCCCGCGCAGGTACTTTTTCGACAGCGAGTAGGCGAGCGTCACGGTGAAAAACAGGTTGATGCACGTGCCGCAGACTGTGATGAACACCGAGTTCCCGAACGCCTGCACGAGCTTGCTGGAGGAGAAGATGTAGCGGTACGCGTCGAGCGTGATGTCCTGCGGGATGAGGAACATCGGGCGCACCGACAGCTCGTATTCGGTGGCGAAGGACGCGCCGACGATGTAGATGAACGGCAGTATGGTCGTCAGCGCGCAGAGCGTGAGGATGACGTAATTCAAGCCGTCGAAGATGCGGCTGCCGACCGTCGCGCGCATGCCGACAGGGCCGGAGGACGCTTTACGGACGGGCGTTTTCGTGCTTTGGATGCTCATGACGCTTCCTCCTTAATACAAGCCTTGCTCGCCCAGCGCGTGCGCGAGCTTGTTGGCGGACACCACCAAGATCACGCTGATGACGCTCTTGAGCAGGCCGATGGCGGTCGCGTAGGAGAACTGCCCTTGCTGGATGCCCTGCTGGTACACGAACACGTCCAGCGTCTGGGAGACCGTGCGGTTCATGGCGTTCGCCATGAGGATGAGGTGCTCATGCCCGGTGTCCAGCACGCTGCCCATGCGCAGAACCAGCAGCAGTACGATGGTCGAGCGGATGGCGGGCAGGGTGATGTGCCACAGCCTGCGCAAGCGCCCCGCGCCGTCCACCATCGCCGCCTCGTAGAGCTGCACGTCCACGCTCGTCAGCGCGGCGAGGAAGATGATCGTGCCCCAGCCCGTTTCCTTCCAAATCGTCTGCCCGATGATCATCCAGCGGAACACGCCCGGGTCGGTCAGGAACTTGACCTCCGCGCCCAGCGAGCGCGCGAATTTGTAGACGATGCCGCTTGTGCCGAAGATGACGTAGGTGATGGACACGACGATGACGATGGAGATGAAATGCGGCACGTACAGGAACGTCTGCACGAGCTTTTTGTAGCGCGCGTGGCGCATTTCGTTGAGCAGCAGCGCCAGCACGATGGGCGCGGGGAAGTAAAACAGGATGTTCATCAGCGAGAGCACGAGCGTGTTGCTCAGGTAGCGCATCCAGGCGGGGTTTTTGAAGAAGTATTGAAACCACTGCAAGCCCACCCATTTGCTGCCGAACACGCCGGAAAAGGGCACGAAGTTTTCAAAGGCGATGATCACGCCCCACATCGGCAGGTACTTGAAGATGATGAAATACAGCACGCCCGGGACGGCGAGCAGGTACAGCCATTTGTCGCGCCGCACGTCCACCGAGAGGCGCTTCCAATAGGCGGCGCCCTTGCCGCGCGCGCTGCGCGCCGCGACGTTAGACATGCCGGTTCGCCTCCTGTCTCTGCAGCTCGGTGAGCATCAGGAAGGTCAGCCCCTGCCCGTAGGCGGTCGGCGTGACGATGATGTCTTTGTAATGCTGCAAGGTGTGCCCCATGCCCGTGCCGCCCGACACGCCGAGCACCGCGCCCGTATCGTCCACCTTGCGCAGCACGGCGGCTGCGGCGTTCTCGCCCATCTCGCGGTATTTTTCGGGCAGCACGCCTAGCCGCAGCCCCTTGAGAATGCCGTAGGCGATGCCCGCCGTCGCGCTGGTTTCCTCGTAGGTCTCTTCCACGTCGACAAGCGTCGTGAACAGCCCGCTTTCGCGCTGGTATTTCCAGAGCGCTTCCACCTGCTCGCGCAGCGCCGCGAGGATCATGCGCATGGCGGCGGAATCGCTCTTGGTGATGTCGTATAGCTCGACCGCCGACGCGGTGAACCACGCGTTGCCGCGCGCCCACTTGGCGGCGGCGAAGTTGTGGCGGCAGTCGAACGTCCAGCCGTGGCAAAACAGCCCGGACACCCTGTCCTGCAAATAGCGGATGTGCAAAAGGAACTGATACTCCGCTTCCTTGACCCATTCGGGCTTGCCCAGCACCACGCCCGCCTTGGCGAGGAACAGGCAGACCATGAACAGCGTGTCCGACCAGAGCTGCTGGTAGTGCTTGTTCCAGACCGTGCAGTGCTGCAAGCCGCCCAGCTCTGTGCGCGGCATGGCATGCAGCACCCAGTCCGCCCAACTTTCGATGACGGGCAGATACGCCGGGTCGCGCGTTTCGTCGTATAGGCACACGAGCGTCAAAACCGGCGCGACGGTGTTGACGTTGCGGTGCGGCGCGTCCTTGGCGAGCATGCGCGCGTACCACGCTTTCAGATAGGAAAGAACGCTTTTGTCGCCCGTCTGTTTCCAAGTTTTGTAAATGCCGTAGAGCGCCACGCCCGTAGGCCACTCCCAATTGTCCATCGTCAGGTGTCCGCGCGAGGGACCGGAATCGTCCGCGCCCTGTAACATCGCCAGCACGCGCCCCGCGATCTCGTGATAATCCATACGCATCACAGCCTTCCATGTCATGATGTGCAATGAAGTGCTTGTTTTTGCGGTTTGATTATACGATAGATGGATAAACCTAGTCAATAGTTTACCGTTTTATCTAGATTATCGAGCGTTTCCGCACAGTTTCGCGCCGTTTTTGCACGGTTTTGCGGCTTGCCAAGGCGCATCGTTCAATGGTATAATCGCCCGGACGATAAGGGGGATACCGCATATGCCGACCATCTATCTCATTGGCGATTCGACCGTCGAGGACAATCAGCCGCCGTTTCGCGGCTGGGGATGGGCGCTGCCCGAGTTTTGCGCGCCCGGCGTGACGGTGCGCAACCACGCCATGTCGGGGCGCTCGTCGCGCAGCTTCCTCGCCGAGGGGCGGTTCGCGCCCGTGCGCGAGGGCATGCGTCCGGGCGATCTGCTGTTTGTCCAGTTCGGGCACAACGACGAAAAGGACGACCCCGAGCGCCATACCGACCCCGACGGCAGCTATACTGCGTTCCTGTCGGGCTATTGCGACGCGGCGCTGGAAAAGGGCGCGCTGCCCGTGCTGTGCACGCCCGTGTGCCGCCGGTTCTTCGTGGGCGGCGGCAGCCTGCTCTACACGCACGGCGAATACCCCGCCGCCGTCCGCAGGCTGGCGCGCGAGCGCGACCTGCCGCTGTGCGACCTCAAAGCCGCGAGCCGCGCTATGTATTTGGCGCTCGGCGAGGACAAGACCGCCGAACTGTTCGTGCGCGTCGCCCCCGGCGAGAGCGAGCAGTTCCCTAACGGACACGACGATAAAACGCACTTTTGCGCCTACGGCGCGCGCGAAATTGCAAGGCTCGTCGCGCGGCTGCTGCGCGAGGACGCGCGCTGCCGGGATTTTTTCCTGCCCGATTGATTTAGGGGTTGACAATCGGAGTTAGAGATGGTAAACTGATGGCGGTTAGCGAAGGCTAACCGCATTTTCGGCGGTTGAGTTAGAGGAAACTAATATTGAAGGAGGAATGGACGATGCCCTTGGGGATGGCGGGGATCGGCGCGGCGGGGGTCATCCGGAAGATCACCGGGCGAGGCGACGTGCAGAGGCACCTTGCGGAACTGGGCTTTGTGGCGGGCGCGGAGGTGCGCGTGGTGAGCGCGCTGGGCGGAAACCTTATTCTGTCGGTCAAGGACAGCCGCGTGGCGCTGGACAAAAGCATGGCGATGCGCATATGGATGCAGGGGGCGACGGCATGAAGACATTGAAGGACGTGGCGGTGGGCGAGCGCGCGGTCGTCGCGCGGCTGCATGGCGAGGGCGCGCTCAAGCGCCGCGTCATGGACATGGGACTGACGCGCGGCGTGGAGGTGCGCGTGCGCAAGGTCGCGCCGCTGGGCGACCCGATGGAACTGACGGTGCGCGGGTACGAGCTGTCCGTGCGCAAGGCGGACGCGGCGCTCATCGAGGTCGAGTAATTTTTTTGTACAAGGGTTAGAGGGAACTAACAGAATGGAGGCGAGCGATATGGCAATCCGCGTCGCGCTGGCGGGCAACCCCAACAGCGGCAAAACCACGATGTTCAACGACCTGACGGGCGCGAACCAGTACGTCGGCAACTGGCCGGGCGTGACGGTCGAAAAGAAAGAGGGCGTGCTCAAGGGCGCGCCCGACGTAACGATTCAAGACCTTCCGGGCATTTACAGCCTGTCGCCGTACACGCTGGAGGAGGTCGTGGCGCGCGGCTATCTGGTCAACGAGCGCCCCGACGCCATCCTCAACATCGTGGACGCCACGAACATCGAGCGCAACCTCTACCTGACGACGCAGCTGCTGGAGCTTGGCATCCCGACGGTCGTCGCGCTCAACATGATGGACGCGGCGCGCAAAAACGGCGACCGCATCGACGGCGCAAAGCTCGGCGAGGCGCTCGGGTGCGCGGTCGTCGAGGCCTCCGCGCTGCGCGGCGAAGGCTCGAAAGAAGCCGCAAACAAGGCGGCGGCGCTCGCGCGGCGCGGCGAACGCTTCGACGCCCCGCGCGTGTTTGACGGCTGCGTGGCGCGCGCGCTTTCGCGCATCGAGGGCTACCTTACGGATATCGATCCGCGCCTTGCGCGCTGGTTCGCCGTCAAGCTGTTCGAGCGCGACGAAAAGGCGCTGGCGACGCTTGCGCTGCCGGAGGGCGCGCGGGATGCCGTCGAAGCGACCGTCCGCGCGTGCGAGCAGGAGCTGGACGACGACGCGGAATCCATCATCACCAACCAGCGTTACGCCTATGTCGCCAAGCTCGTGGCGGCGTGCGTGCGCAAGGGGCGGCCCAAGGGCGCGGACACGGTGTCGGACAGGATCGACCGCGTGGTGACGAACCGCTTTGCCGCCATCCCCATCTTTCTGGCGGTCATGTTCACGGTCTACTACGTTTCCGTGACGACCGTCGGCGCGCTCGTGACCGACTTCACCAACGATACGCTGATGGGCGCGTGGATTCAAGCGCCCGTCATGGACTGGCTGGCGAGCATCGGCACGGCGGACTGGCTGGTCGGCTTGATCGGCGACGGCATCATCGGCGGCGTGGGCGCGGTGCTGGGGTTCGTGCCGCAGATGGTCGTGCTGTTTCTGTTCCTGTCGCTGCTGGAGGACGTGGGCTACATGGCGCGCGTCGCGTTCATCATGGACAGGGTGTTTCGCAAGTTCGGGCTGTCGGGCAAGTCTTTCATTCCCATGCTGATTTCCTCGGGCTGCGGCGTGCCGGGCATCATGGCGTCGCGCACGATCGAGAACGACCGCGACCGCAA
>CAZEIC010000124.1:0-6117 GCA_964512175.1 uncultured Oscillospiraceae bacterium
TGCTTGACGCGCCGAAAAGCGAAACGCCCCTGGAAAAGCCCCGCCCCGACGATTTGGTCGGCCTGGTTTACACCTCCGGCACCACCGGGAAGCCCAAAGGCGTCATGCTTTGTCACCTGAAATTGGTTCATTTCTGCGAGAATTACCGGCGGATAATGAATATCACGCGGGAAGATCATGTGCTGGCGCATTCCAACTGCTGCTTCGACGCGTCCATGATGGATATCTGGCCGACATTGGCGACGGGCGCGAGCATACACGTCGTGCCGGAAAGACTTCGTCTGGACATCCCGGGGTTGAAGCGCTTTTGCGCGGAGCACGGCGCCACGGTGGGCTTCATGACCACGCAATTGGGGCGGCAGATGGTCGAGTCCACCCGGGAAACCACACTGCGCGCCCTCATGCTGGGAGGCGAAGCGCTCCTGCCGTTTGATAATCCCGCCAACATCCGGATCATTAACGGATACGGGCCGTCCGAATGCACGGTGATCTCCACGACGCACCTCGTCAAGCGAGGCGAGGAAAAAATACCCATCGGCAGGGCGCTGAACGGTCTGAAAACGTATGTGCTGGACAAAAACGGCCGCAAAGCGCCGATGGGCGTGGTGGGCGAACTATACATCGCCGGCCCGCATGTGTCCACGGGCTATCTGAACCAGCCGGAGCTGACACGGCAGAGGTTCCTCCCCAATCCGTTCGCCCAGAGGAGCGAGGACGCGGTGATGTACCGAAGCGGCGATCTGGTGCGCATATTGCCCAGCGGGGAATTGGATTACTTGCGCCGGGCGGATACCCAGGTCAAGATTCGCGGCTTTCGCATCGAACTGGGGGAGATCGAGGCACGCATACGCTTGTTCCCGGGCGTGCGAAATGTGACCGTGACGGCCATGGACGATCCGGCGGGCGGAAAATGCGCGGTCGCCTATTATGTGAGCGATCAACCGCTCGACGAAGAAAAGCTCTCCCGTTTCATCCTAGAGACGCTGCCGGACTATATGCTGCCCTCCGCGTTTTGCAAGTTGGACGCCATTCCCGTGACGCCCAACGGAAAGGTGGATCATCGCCGCCTGTCCGCGCCCCGGTTCCGTGCCGTTTCTCAGCCGCAAGGCGAAGCGCGCGCCCTGACCGAGATCGAGAAAACGCTCATGGACATCGCGGCGGCGCTGATCGGCCATGCCCCCGGCGGCGTGTCGAGCGATCTTACCCGGGAAGGACTACAGTCCTTGGGCGCGATCCGCATGACGTCGCGCGTGGAAAACATCTACGGCGTGGAGGTCTCGGCCCGCGATCTTCTCGCGAACCCGACGATTCTGTGGCTGGAGAACGCCGTCGTGCGGGCGCTACTGGCCCGCAAGGAACAAGCGTCGCCTCCGAAGCCGACGCCCGCGCGCCGACTGTATCCGCTTACGCACAGCCAGAAGGGCGTATATCTGGACTGCGCCCGAAAGCCGGACGACTTGTCCTACCACATCCATCTGCGCGTGGATCTGCCCGCCGAAACCGATGAGAAAAGGCTGATCGCGGCGGTAAAGCGGGCGGTGGACGCCCATCCCGCGCTCAAGGCGCGCCTTGCCGAAAAGGACGCCGAGATGATGCTCGAGCGCCGGGACGAGGACGCGATCGAGCTGCCCTTCGAACAGATCGAAAAGGACGCGCTGGACAATCGCTGCCGCGCCTTCGTGCGCCCCTTTGACCTGACGCAGGACCCGCTGTGCCGTTTTCTGGCGCTGCGCCACGAGGACGGTCTGACGCTGCTGATGGACGCCCATCACCTGATCTTCGACGGCATATCGGCGGGAATCTTCTTTGAGGACGTGGACGCCGCCTACCGGGGAGAGGCGCTACCGGCGGAAAAAGAGACGCTGTTTGACCGGGCGCTCGCGGAAGAAGCCATCGAAGAAAGCGACGGCTGGTCGTCGAGCCGCGCCTATTTCGAGCAGATGCTGAACAAGTGCGACGGCGCAAGCGAACTTGCCGCCGACCAAAAGCGACGCTCCGGCTGCGGCGCAATGCAAGAAGAGGTGCGCGCGCTAAATCGGCGCGCCGTGGCGGATTTCTGCCAAAGATACGGATTATCGATCACGGCGCTCCTGCTAGGCGCGGCGGGGTATGCCATCAGCCGCTTCGTGCGCGAGGACGACGTCTATCTCTCCACCATCAGCGGGGGCAGAGACGACGCGCGGCTGTCGCGCAGCGTCGGCATGTTCGTGCGCACGCTGCCGATTCGCCTGTCCCGCCGGGCGGACATGACGGTCGTTCAGTATCTGCGCGCGGCGAGCGACGCCCTGCGCGACGCCATCGCCCATGAGGACTATCCGTTTACGCGCATCGCCGAAGAATACCATTATGCCCCGACGATCATGTTCGCCAGCGAACTCGGCGTGATGCAGGGCGTGCGGTTTAACGGCGCGACCGTCGCCTGTCGGCCGATACTTAGGCAGCCGCCCAAGTTCCGCGTCTCCATCCACGCGGAAGAGCGGGACGGCGAATTGGTGTATGCGCTACAGTACGACGACGGGCTATATTCTCAAGCGTTCATTCGCCGCCTGCTCGCCGCCATGACCAACGCTCTGTCCCATATGACGGTATCTCCGGACGCGCCCGCGTCGCGCGTGCTTTTGACGGACAAAGACGCGCCCGCGGATCAGCCGCGCCGCAAGCCGCTGGAAGGCGAGGAGGCCGTGCTGATCGACGCATGGCGGCACGCCGTTGAGGCGCATCGAAACGAAACCGCCCTTATCGCCTCCGATCGGTCGCTCACCTTTGCCCAACTGGATCTGTTGGCCAACCGGGTGGCCAACGCGCTGCTGGCTCGGGGCGTAAGGACGGGCGATCGCGTCGCCTATATGCTGCCGCGCACCAGCAACGTGCTCGTCGCCATGCTGGCGATCTGCAAGGCGTCCGCCGCCTTTGTGCCCATCGGCATGGACTATCCGCAGGCGCGCGTGGAGCACATCCTGCGCGACAGCGAGGCGCGCTTTCTACTCTCGGACGCGTCCACGCCCGATCCGTCGGGAAAAACGTTGCATATATGCGATCTACTGGCGGAGGGCGACGAACGCGAGCCCGCGTGTGGCGCGTCGCCGGGCGATCTGGCGTATATCATCTATACCTCCGGCTCCACCGGAACGCCCAAGGGCGTGATGATTCCGCAGCGCGGCATCGCGAACTATGTGACGCCGAATCCGCAAAACGCGCAGGTGCACGCCATTTGGGCATATGCCAGCCGCGTGCTCTCCATCACCACCACCACCTTCGACATGTTCTTGAAAGAAAGCCTCGGCGCTTTGATGAACGGGCGCGCGCTGGTGTTCGCCAGCGAGGCGGAAACGCGCGATCCGCTGCTCCTCAGCGCGCTGTTCGCGCGCACGGGCGCGGACGCGTTTAATGCCACGCCTTCGCGGATGCTGGAATATCTACGCCTGCCTGAACTGCGTCAGGCGATCCTGCGCTGCGCGGTGGTGATGGCCGGCGCGGAGCAATACCCCGCCGCGCTGATCGAGGCGCTGTCGGAAAGCAAAGCGCATCTCTTCAACGGCTATGGCCCGACGGAGACGACCATCACGAGCAACGCCAAGGAGCTAAGGCTGGGCGAAAGCGTGACGGTCGGCGCGCCACAGTGGAACGTGCGCGAATATGTGGTGGACACGGACGGAAACGAATTGCCCGTCGGCGTCAGCGGCGAACTGCTCATCGGCGGGCGCGGCGTGGCGCTGGGTTATCGCAACCTGCCCGAGCAGACGCAAAAGAGCTTTATCACCCATCAGGGCGAACGCGTCTATCGCAGCGGCGACTTAGCCAGATGGACGGAGAACGGCGAGATCGAGATCCTGGGCCGCATCGACCAGCAAGTCAAACTGCGGGGGCTGCGCATCGAATTGCCGGAGGTGGAGAACGCGCTATTGCGAATCGAGGGTATCATCGCCTGCGCCGCGGCGGTGAAAACACTCCCGGGTGGGGATCAGCTTTGCGCGTATTGCGTTTCTCCGAATACATTGGATTTTGACCGGGTGCGCGACGACTTGCGCAAGGTCTTGCCCGAATACATGACGCCGACGGTCTTCATGCAGCTCGACGCATTGCTCCGCACGCCCAGCGGAAAGGTGAACAGCCGCGCGCTGCCCATGCCCGAGCAAAAGCCGGAACCGCGCTATGAAGCGCCGATGGACGAAACGGAGGCGGCGCTGTGCACGCTGTTCAGTTCTGTGCTGAATGTTTCACGGGTGGGCGCGACCGACGATTTCTTCGCGCTGGGCGGCACGTCGCTCGGCGTGACCCGGTTGCTGATCGAGGCGCGCAAGCGCGATCTCAAGAGCCAGAACGGCGCCTCCATCGCCTATGGTGACGTGTTCGCCAACCCTACGCCCCGGAAAATGGCCGCGCTGCTGGGCGGGCGTCCGATCAAGAGCGGAAAGGAAGAGAGCGCGGACGACTTTGACGACGCCGACATCCGGGAGCTTTTGCGCGCGCAAAGCCTTGCCGGCATGAAGGACGCGCCGAAGCGCCCGCTGGGAAACATCCTGCTGACCGGCGCGACGGGCTTTTTGGGTATCACGGTTTTGCACACGTTCCTTCGGCAGGAGAGCGGAACGGCGTATTGCCTCATTCGCAAGGGCAAGCGTACGTCCGTTGAGCAGCGGTTAAAGAACCTTCTGTTTTACTATTTTGAAAGCGAGGACATCGACGAGATCGGCAGGCGTGTTCATGTTGTGGAAGGCGATGTCACGGACGAGGCCGTGTTTGAGCGCATGCTGGATCTGCCCGTGGACACGCTCATCCACTGCGCGGCGAACGTCAGTCATTTCGGCAGCGGAAACGCCATCGAGCGCGTAAACGTGGAGGGCACGCGCAACTGCGTCCGCTTTGCCCAAAGGAAGAGGATTCGGCTGATCCACACCTCAACCGTCAGCGTCGCCGGGCTTTCCACGCCCGACGCGACAGGCGAATACGCCGTGCTGACGGAGCGCGATCTGTTCATTGGCCAAAGCCTGCCCAATGAATACATCCACAGCAAATTTATCGCGGAGCGCGAGGTCTTGCGCGCCGTATGTCATGGGCTGGACGCAAAGATCATGCGCTTGGGCAATCTGATGGCGCGCGCCAGCGACGGCGAATTCCAGATCAACCTGCACGGCAGCACCGCCGTGGGCAGACTGCGCGCGTTCGCGCTGTTGCATGAATACCCGTATGCGTTCATGGAAAACCAGATCGAGTTCTCTCCGGTGGATCAAACCGCCAGCGCCCTGCTGCTGCTGGCCAAGACGCCCGAGCGGTATGTCGTCTTCCATCCGCTCAGCGACCGAATGATCAGCGAAGGCGAATTGATCGCGTTGCTCGAGCAATTGGGTGTGAAGATGCGCTGGGTGGAGCAGGATGCCTTCGACGCGGCGCTCGCCCAGGTCCCGACGGAACTCGCCGGCGAGATCACCAGCCTGATCGCGTATCAGGGCATGACAAGGGATAAGCGCGTTCGCCCGCTGCGCTTCAGCCGCAGCTTCACCGTTCAGGCGCTGTGCCGTTTAGGTTGGCGCTGGGCGCTTCCGGAAAGCTACTATCAAAGCGCCATGCGTTCGCTGGATACTCTGGGCTTCTTCGGCGATCACGACCAGACGCCTCAGCCGCCCGAATTCCTGTAAGACAAACGACCGGATCGGCGTAAATCTACAGAAGTAAAACTGCGGAGGTCGTCCATGCCGGACATCTACGTCCTATCAATTGATACCGTCGCGCAGGCATCCGCGGAATCGTTGCGCGCGCGTCTGCCGCTTCGATGGCAGAAGGCGCGCGCGTACCGGCAAAACGACGATCGACTGCGCTGTCTGGGCGCGGGCATGCTGCTGTCGGCGCTGAAAATCGACGAAGCGCGCGTATGCTACAATGAAAACGGCAAGCCCTATCTTCCCGGCGGCCCGCATTTTAACCTCTCGCACGGCGGCCGATACGTCGTACTGGCCGTGGACGCCGAACCGGTGGGGGTAGACATCGAACCGATCGAGGCGCGAAATCTGGATGTCGCGCCCTCCGTATTCCTCCCCGGGGAACTCCGGTGGATGCGCGAAAACCCGCTCGAGCGCTTCCACGCGCTGGCCGGCGGCGAGCCGCTGGTCGTCGACAAGT
>CAZEIC010000125.1:0-6115 GCA_964512175.1 uncultured Oscillospiraceae bacterium
CCGCGCTGGCTTCCTGAAACACCTTAAAAACCAGGGGATATTGTTGTGAGGGGGGCTTGAATCAGTTCTGAGATTGTATAAATTATAACTCAAGGAATTTTGTTTTAGACAATATTTATATAAGAAGGCAATACAAACAGATCTTGACACTAAAATATATAATAGAAACTGCAAATCAAGATAATGTTATTTAGACAGTGAAAAGTAATGAGTTTGAAAATAGTATTAAATATGAAAAAGTAACTATATGAAAAGAGTCATTTTAAAATCAGTAATTAAAGGTCTTTTGATTTATTCTTCAGCTTTTTTTATCTCATCTTGTGGCAGTTCAAATAAGGATTGTTTTAATGCTGCAGGAGTAAACATTTGGGATGGTCTACTAAATCAAAGAATTGAAAAATACTATGATGCAACCAAAAATTATGAGTTAAGGGAAAAATCTGAGAATTCAAGAGTTTATATCGATTTTTCTAATGGGATGATTCATGCTTATCAGAGTAATTCGGATAACGCTAAAATGATTGAAAAGATAACTCAAAAACTTACTGGTTCTGACACGAAATGGTATGGTTTAGGAAGTGGGGAGATTTACACTATAGATTATTCTACAACTGAACTATATAATAGGGTAACCGAACCACGCTCATATGCTAGCCAGATAATGGCTCCAATTGAAGAAACTTTAAAAGAGATAACAAGCATAGAAAGTGATGCGTTGTTTATTACAGATTTTGAGGAGTATACTACGGATGGCAAAGAGCAATTTGAAAATTTTGCAAAAAATTATTTTATAGACTGGATCACAAAAGGGAATTCAATCGATTTTATAGTTACTGATTATGTAGAGAAGACTAGAGATGGTTGTTCTGTTGGAAAGCACCTATATTTTACAGTTTTTAATAGCAGTAGTAACAAAAAACTATTGACTGATATTAATTATGCATTAAAGGATCGTGGTTTTAGATTTAAAACATTCTCATTATCAACAAATTTCTACGAATTATCCAACGAGTATGGGGCTGAAAAAAAAGGAGGTATTTATTACGATCAGCAGGGGAAGGATATTTTGTGTGTTATGGATCCTATACAATATGTTAACGGCTTAAAGCAAAAAAATAAAGATTTTGAATTCTATTACTTTCAGCAGGACTGGACAAACATATTAAAATATTCCAAATCGTTAGCAGAACCCGGGAATCCCGTACCCTTTAACGACTTTTTTAGGAAACTATACATTAATGCTTCGAATGAAGATGTATTCAAGCTTAACGGATTAGATGTTAAAATATATGACATTACAAATGACTTTGTATTTTATTCCAAAACTGAAGAAGTTCAAAGAAATAAACCCAGCCTTACAAAAGATTCAAATGGGAATACCATTTTCTCAAAAAATGAAAAAAACCCTATTGCACTAACTTGTTACTTCCCAAATGGTGAAATTAAGCCAGAATGGAAATACATGCCCATTGAAAGACAGCAAATAAAAGAAATGTTTAAGTTCAATGAAGAGCTTTTCAAAAATGGATATAAGGACAACAATAAAAAAATTGAAATTGGCATAAAATTTCATGAAAACTTCAATGTTTCACAATTAGGTAACCCACAAGCTCTTTTAAGGGTTGATGTTGTTATAGCAGATTGTAATCCAAATTTTGAAAACCTTGATTTATTCAAATGGGAATCAACAACTGTAAAGGGTCGCTACAATGAATCGTTGTATGAAGCAATAAGAAATACGCTTGACAAAGTAAATCCCAATGGGAAAGTAATTTACAGCTATTTTATAAAAAATAATTAATAATCTCAAATAAAGTTTCAATCATGAATGATCAATCAATCTCCGCTTATGTAATGGCTATTGTCATTGCGTTAGTTGTTTTACTAATTGCTGCTGCAATCTCTATTATTATACCTTTTGAGGGTGGTTCAAATCCTCAAGACCCAAAAAAACGAAAACGGGTTTTTTGGATTTTCGCAATATTAAATCCTATCATAATTTTTTTAGCAGGATTCTTAATTGTTAGGCCGGGTATTGATATTCCAGCTTTAATTGACCAATACACTACAGCTTTGGGAATTGGAACAGGTATTGGAGTAGTTGTTTATTTGCTTCTCGGATTTATCATGAGTAAAGCAAACAAAAACGGTAAGTTAGGTCACTGGTTTTAATATATAAATACATAATCAATGCGTTCATTCATAATTGCAATTGGAGGTACAGGGATGAGATGCCTTGAATCGTTTATTCATCTTTGTGCCATTGGCATGTTCGATAATCAAGATATAGAAATACTTACCCTTGATACTGATCAGAACAATGGTAACATGAAACGAGTTTGGGATTTAATTGATTTATACAACAGAATTAAATCAGAACCAAGTAACATTTCGGGTGGAAATGCTAATTCTGATACTTTTTTTTCAGCAAAATTAAACTTGTATAAATTCTGGACCAATTACGATAGCCAATCTAGAATTACCTATCGTAATATTTCGAAATTAACAGAAGGTGATATTGAAACAAATAGGCAAAATCAAATGCTATCTGATTTGTTTCTAGAAAGAGAAACAGTACAAGAATTCCATCTTGACAATGGGTATCGCGCCCAAACACATTTAGGCTCACATTTAATGTATCATGGTATAATTGAAGCTGCCAGACGACTACTACATGGAGAAGATGTAGGTGATGCTGAAAGAAGCCTTGAAAGATTTCTTGGAAAATTATCATCAGGTGAAGGTAAAGTTTTTGTTTTCGGTTCTGTGTTTGGAGGAACAGGTGCTTCTTCTATCCCAATAATTCCTGTGGCATTTAAAGAAGCCATTCGCATCCGCTCTAACGGAAGTGAAGTTCTTGATTTAGATAGAGTAAAGTTTGGTTCAACACTATTAACAGAATATTTTTCATTTAAGAAACCTGATTTGACACAGTTGAATTCTGAAGATGGAAAAATTATTGCGGATTCCCGTTTTTTTGCAATTAATAGTCAAGCTGCTTTGCAGTTTTACCAAAACGACCCTACTGTTCAAAAGGTATACAAAAAGATGTACCACATTGGATGGCCAATTGAATGCAGATCTCTGAGTAATGAGAATGACAATGAAACTATTACAGGAGGTGCAAATCAAAAAAACGAGTGTCACATAGTTGAGCTTATGTGCGCTTGTGCTGCTTATGATTTCTTTACTTCTGCCAATGATGGCAATTTTGAAAAAGCACAATACTTATTTCGATCCATTGAAAATGAAAATGGTTCATTTAATTTTAAGGGGAAAGATTTTGTTGGAAATGAGAACAATGCAGGCGAGGTGTTTACCAACAAATTAGGCGCATTATTATCGCTTGCCCATATTGCCCTTTCAAAGAACAAGGCAGCATGGGGAGACAAAGGCATTAAAGGTTTTTTGGTTCAGCTACAGCAAAACAAAATAACAACTTACAATACTATTTCTGATGAAGAAACAATAGACATAGATAACTATTTGAAAATGTTTGCTTATGATTTTGATTCCAATAGAAATTTTGTCCCAGGATGGATTTATCAGATAAGAAAATCGGTTACTCCCGGGAAATTTATTTTCAACGATAATGCATTCAAAGAAAGCTGGAATGAATTGGAAAAGAATGATGTTGGTGCATTATTCTTAGACGAAAAGCATCATTGGGATAAATCGTTGTTTAGCGACAGATATAACACTTTTGTAAAAAATTTTACTAATAACGGACAGCCAACAGAAAGACAGAAAGTTATTACAACCAAAGAACGTTTTTTAGCGCACATTTATAATGGGATTACTATATCTCAAAAATTCAATTTATAAAACAATAAGCCATGCCAAATAAACCATTAGTTATTAAGGTACAGGAAAGATCGGTGCCAGCTGGAGTAGAATTCCAATGGGGAAGCTTAACAGATCAAATGTCTACATTTACCAAAAATATTGTCACGGGTGATATTGTTGATAAAGATGGCAGAACTTCTATAAATATTGGAGCTATTGTATCGGGGATGCCTACTATTTTTGCTCGAGCTAATTTATTTAAACTTTCGCTCGATTATATTACAGATACTGATGCTGCTCAATCTGGGTTGTTGGGTTTTTATAAATCGTTAATCGATGAATGGAGAGGCCTAATTGCCGGTATTGCATTAGATTATGCAAATTTTGATGTTGAACGTATTATCTTAAATTATTCTGATAATAAAACTACAATTGATACAAAAAACATATATGAACCCAAAGGGGCTTTTGGGAATATGTTATTCCATAGGAAGCCTCTTTGGTGTGAGCAAGGTATTGCAAGAACTGAAGACGCTCCCCCTTTTATCGATATAGTTAAATACAGAGGGAAAGTTGTAGGAGGTACTTCTCCCGATAGTTTTTTATTCACTTCAGTTGCATATAACATTGATGGAAATGCCTCTTTTATTCGAAATGGTAAATTTACCGATCCTCTAAATTCTGATCTTACCCCTGACCAAGTGCTTCAACTTCATGGATATTTAACTTATTTGTTAAGTAAGATAAATACCTTTGTTGGCTATTTTGAAAATATTCCTCGTGAAATTAGGCCTCAAACAGCTAATATAGATGGTAATCTTTCTACTTGGAGGTATGATATTGAACGATATGCCCAGAAAAAAGGGATAAATCTTAACGAATCAAGTGCTCCTCCTGTTGATTTATTTAAAATGCCATATAGTATTTTATTTAATTATTCCACTCAATTATATGGCTCAGAAGGGTTAATTGCTGAAACTGCTGAAGGCCTTCAGGAACCAATTTGTTTTGACCCTAGAAAACTATTTTTACCACGAAATGCCGAAATAGCTTGTATTGATTTTGGATTAGACGCAGCTAAAGATGAGAAATACATTACAGAACAACCAGTTATTGTAATGAAGTCACTCACTAAAAACATGCCAGGCATTTATCATTATTTTGCTTTGCCATTAAGCCCCCTAGGGCTAAATGTTTTTGGGAAAACCCTTGCTGCATTAGTTGGGGCAGACAAACAGTCAGCAATACGTTCAAAACTATATGCAGAATATGATCCTTCGCTCACGCTGAATAATTTGAAAGTAAAACTCACCCTATATACAATTAACGATAGTGTTAGAACATTAGAAGAGGTTTACACTGTGACTCAAAAACCGATAAGTGGGCTTGATATTATTATTTGGCCTAACTTTATTTCAAAACAATGGAGCAGATACTTTTTGTATTGCCTCATAACACATCATCTCAAGCATGCCCATTTAAAGCAACACCAGTGGTTGGCGATGTAAATGATGTTTTTTTTAGAATAATATTTGATAAAGATGGTGAACCTTATTATTTGGCTAAAGATGGAAGAATATATATACCTGAAAATAAAGGTGATAATAATCAAAATAATATTAAAGCAAACCTACAAGTTTTGTCTGATAACCGAGTTGCTGATAATAGGTATAAGTATGAGATATATGAGAGTAATCAACCATATAAGGGGATAAAGCTTGCTTATACTAATAAAGAAAGTGGTTATGTTATTATCAGATACAGCACTAATCCAAACGATAAGCTTCCTAATAATTATTTACAAGTGAACAAAGCGTTGGCGGATGCAACGCTGGGTGTCGATTTTGGAAGCACGAACTCTTCTGTTGCATATTTTTCAAAACGAGATAATCATGTTGTTGGCGAAATGACGCTGACCAATAAAAGGGTGTCATTGTTCTCGTTTAGTAATGTAAACAATAACATCAGGCCAGCAATGGAGGAAGAAATTTTCTTTTTTCAAAATGACTCCGTTAAAACCAATGCGTTAAAGAGTGTTTTAACACTTCATGATCAACAACGAATGAACACTGTTGACTTCGGAACCAATATTTCAAGACTGGTATCGAGTAGTGTAAGAGGCGGTTTCCCATGTTTCGAGAAAAACCTACCAATTGAGTCTGCAACAGAAAGCAGATACAAATTAACATATACAAGAGTTGGTCTGGTAGAACAGGTTTATAACATGAAATGGTCTTCTCAAGAATTAGAAAATGCCTATAAAAGGGCATACTTAGGTTCATTACTGTTACATATTTACGCTCAGCTCTTTGAGGATGATCATGTTCCA
>CAZEIC010000126.1:0-6075 GCA_964512175.1 uncultured Oscillospiraceae bacterium
AGCTGCAACGGCTCTTCCGTAATCCCGAGGCGACGCGGCGCATCAAGCGCTGCAACGACTTTGGCGCGGGCGGCGTGTCGGTCGCGGTGGGCGAACTGGCGGACGGGCTGGAGATCGATTTGGACGCCGTTCCCAAGAAATACGAGGGCTTGGACGGCACGGAGCTGGCGATTTCCGAATCGCAGGAGCGCATGGCGGTCGTGCTCGCCCCCGAAGACGAGGCGGCGTTCCTCGCGCGCGGAGAGAACCTCGAGGCGACACGCGTCGCGGTCGTAACGGAACAAAAGCGGCTCGTCATGCGCTGGCGCGGGCAAATCATTGTGGACATATCGCGCGATTTCCTCGATTCCAACGGCGCGCCCAAGATTGCGTCCGCGCGCGTGCCCGCGCAAAAGCGCCCCGTGAACGCGCGTCCCGCTTCCTTTGCGGAGGGCATGCGCGCGCTGGCGTCCGACTTGAACTTCAGCTCCAAGCGCGGGCTTGCGGAACGCTTTGACGCGAGCATCGGCGCGGGCAGCGTGCTCATGCCCTTTGGCGGCAAGCGGCAGCTCTCCCCCGCGCAGGCGATGGCGGCGTATTTCCCGGTCGGCGCAGGCAAAACGACAAGCACCTGCTCGGTCATGGCGTATGGCATGAACCCATATGCAATGGAACAAAGCCCATATCACGGCGCGTATCTGGCGGTGCTGGAGTCGGTCGCGCGGCTGGTCGCGGCGGGCGCGGGCTATCGGCGCGCACACTTGACCTTTCAAGAGTATTTTGAGCGCATGCGCAGGGACAACTGGCACAAGCCGCTTGCCGCGCTGCTGGGCGCGCTCGACGCGCAGCTTGCGCTCGGTCTGCCCGCCATCGGCGGCAAGGACTCCATGAGCGGCAGCTTTGAAGACCTGAACGTGCCGCCGACGCTGTGCTCCTTTGCGGTCACGCAGGCGCGCGCGGACGATATCATTTCACCCGAGTTCAAGCGCGCGGGCGCGCGGGTACGACTTGTTTTGCCGGACGAGGATATCACCAAGACGTTCGATGCCGTGACCGACCTGATTCGCCGGAAAAAGGTCGCCTCGGCGTATGCCGTGGGCTATGGCGGCGTGGCGGGCGCGGTGTTCTCGATGTGCCTTGGCAACGGTTTTGGTTTCTCGTTTGATAAGAGCGCGGACGCTTCCGCGCTGTTTGACTGGCGTTACGGCGCGTTCGTGCTCGAAACGGACGAGCCAATCGGCGAGCCGCTGGGCGTCGTCACGGAAGCATACGAAGTATCGTTGGGCGGCGAAACGCTCCAGATGGCGGCGCTCGAAGCGCTCTGGGCGGGCAGGCTGGAGGGCGTGTTCCCGACCAAGGCGCGCGCCGGAAAAACGCCGCCCGCGTTCGCCGCGCATGCGCAGTGCTCCGCGGTCAAGCCGCACGCGCCCTGCGCGAAGCCGCGCGTGCTGATTCCGGTGTTTCCCGGTACGAACTGCGAGTATGACACGGAGAACGCTTTCCTGCGCGCGGGCGCCGCGCCCGAGGTCTTTGTCGTCAACAACCTGACGGCTTCCGACGTGGCGGATTCCGCGAAACGCTTTGCCGAGCGCCTTCGCGCGTCGCAGATATTGTTCCTTCCGGGCGGCTTCTCGGGCGGCGACGAGCCGGACGGCTCGGGCAAGTTCATCACCGCGTTCCTGCGCAATCCGCGCATCGCGGACGAGGTAACGGCGCTGCTCGACGTTCGCGGCGGACTGGTCGGCGGCATCTGCAACGGCTTTCAAGCGCTCATCAAGCTCGGGCTGCTTCCTTACGGGCGTATTTGCGCGCAGGAAAAAGACGCGCCGACGCTGACCTATAATGCCATCGGGCGGCATCAGTCGCGGCTGGTGCGCACGCGCGTATGTTCCGTGCTGTCGCCTTGGCTGTCGCTGGCGAATGTCGGCGATATCCACCTAGCGCCCATCTCGCACGGCGAGGGGCGGCTGGTGTGCGGCGAAAGCGCGCTGCAAAAGTTGGCGGACGCGGGACAAATCGCTACGCAATATGTGAATCTGGACGGCGCGCCCACGCAGGATACCGATGATACGCCGAACGGCTCGGATTGGGCGATCGAGGGCATCACCTCGCCCGACGGGCGCGTGTTTGGGCGCATGGCGCACGCCGAACGCGTGTCGGGCGCGTTGTATAAGAACGTTCCACACGACGGTATCAGCCCGATGTTCGAGAGCGCCGTCCGGTACTTCAGGTAGCTTCCATCAGTTTCCCGCCCACCAGCGTGCAGGACGGCTTAACGTCCTTGATGCGCTCGGGCGCGACGGCGAACGGGTCGTCTTCCAACACAGTCATATCCGCAAGCATGCCTGGCGCGAGCGTTCCCCGGCATGCTTCTTCATGCGCGGCATACGCGGCATTGACGGTGAACAGCCGCAGCGCCTCGTCCACGGTCAGCTTTTCCTGCGGCTGCCAGCCGCTTGCCGGGAAGCCGTCTTTGTCCTGCCGCGTGACGGCGGCGCAGAGATTGGGCATGGGCGAAAAACGCTCGACCGGGCTGTCCGAACCCGCGCAGGCGCAAACGCCCAAATCAAGCAGCGTTTTCCATGCGTAGCTCGTCCGCGCGAGCGTCTCCCCCACGCGGTCTTCGCAGATGTGCAAATCGTAATCCAGAAAAATGGGCTGAATGTAGGCGACAGCTTCCAATTGTTGGAAACGCTTCAATAGCGCGCCGTCGGTGATTTGGCAATGGACTACGCCGTGCCGCGGCGCGGGGACGCGCGCTTGCATGCGCGCACGCTCTATGGCGTTCAGCGCGCTTTCGATCGCCGCGTCGCCGATGGCGTGGATGATCGCCGGCATGCCGTGCTGCTGCGCGCAGGCGACGAGCGCGTCCAGCGTTTCCTGCGGATACATCGGAACGCCGCGTGTCTTCTGATCGTCCCGATACGGCGCGCGCAGCCACGCCGTCCGCGCGCCGAGGCTGCCGTCGGCAAACAGCTTCACGGCAGACAAGGCGTACATGTCGTCGCCCGCGTCGCGCTCGCCCGCGAAGAACGCCTCCATGTCCTCGATTGACGGAAGTTGGCATTGCTGGCGCACGCGAAGCGGCAAATCGCCCGCGTTCGCAAGCTCGCGATAGGCGCGCATGACGAGCGCCGGTTCGCTAAAGTCGTCGGTATACACGCAGGTCAGCCCTTCGCGC
Organism: uncultured Oscillospiraceae bacterium; assembly: GCA_964512175.1. Lineage (GTDB taxonomy): Bacteria > Bacillota > Clostridia > Christensenellales > Aristaeellaceae > CAZEIC01. The sequence goes on from CAZEIC010000126.1 coordinate 3,161, forward strand.
GCGGCGGCGCGCGCGGCAAGCGACAGGCGGCGCTTGATATCGGCAAGCGTCATGTTCGGAATAGCGCGATGCAGCAGCCCGATGGCGTTCTCCAGAAAAATCCCCGTTTCGATATCCATCGCGCCGCCGTCCGGCACGGGCGTGTCCGCCGTGATGCCGCACGCTTGCAGCAGCGCGGTGTTTGCCACCGCCATGTGCCCGCAGACGCGCGTGAGCAATATGGGGTGCTCGCGCGATACGGCGTCCAAATCGGCGCGCGTGATCAGCCGCTTGTCGGGGAACAAATCCTGATTGTACCCGCGCGCCTCGACGAGCGCTCCCGGCGGCAGTTCGCGCTCGCGGATATACGCGCGCAGCGATTCTTGCGCCTGCGAAAGCGAACGCGCGGCGGAAACGTTCGCCGACAGCATCATGTTTCCGGTATTGAGCAGGTGCATGTGCGTGTCGCACAGCCCGGGCAGCGCCGTTCTGCCCCGTAAATCGACGCGTCTTGCGCTGCGTCCCGCGAGCGCGAGCATGTCCTCGTCGCATCCGACGGCAAGCACGCGCCCGTCCCGGATTGCGAGCGCGCGAACAACCGGCGCTTTCGTGAAAAGCGTGCGAATCACGCCATTATACAGTACGCAATCCATGTTTTACCCCTTCACGCCGCCTTTTACGCCCTTTGCGCCCTTCGTGCCGAGCGTCACGCCCGACAGGATGTCGGAGGTGAACGCGTAATCGTTCTCGTTCTTTTCACGGTGCGCGGTCATCGCGCAGTCCACAAGCCTGTCAATCAGCGCGCCATAGGGCATGCCGCTTTCCGCCCAGAGGTAAAAGGCGAGCGAGCCGGGAATGGTGTTGATTTCGGTGATAAACAGCTCGTCCGTGTTCCTGTCGAGCATGAAGTCGATGCGCGCCACGCCCTTGCAGTCCAAGGCGTTGAAGATATCGACGGAGAGCGATTGGATGCGCTTTGTCATGTCCTCGCCGACCGGCGCGGGCACGACGCGCTTGAGCGACGCCATGCCCTTCGCGCCGCCGCCCGCGATGTATTTGTTGATGAAGCCCAGCATATTGCCCTCGGTCACGGGCATTTCGAGCACGGAGGCGCGCACGTCGCCGTCAAACCCGAGCACCGAGCAGTTGACCTCGACCGGTCTGTCCAGCCCCTTTTCGACCAGCACGCGGCGGTCGTAGGAAAACGCCAGCTCGAGCGCGTCGGCAAGCGAAGCGCGGTCGTCCGCGCGGCTCACGCCGATGGACGAGCCGAGGTTCGCGGGCTTGACGAACACGGGGTATGGCAGCGCCTTTTCTACTGCGTCATACGCCGCCTCGGGGTCTTGCTTCCACGCGCTTCGCAGAAGATGACAGTCCGGCAGCACGGGAAAGCCGCAGCCCCGGAAGCACTGCTTCATCATGATTTTGTCCATGCCGACCGCCGAGCCCGTAACGCCCGTCGAGGCATACGGGATATCCGCCAGCTCCAGCATGCCCTGGAGCGAACCATCCTCGCCGTGTAACCCGTGCATGACCGGGATCACGCACGACAGCCGCGCCACCACGCGCCGCTTTTCACCCTTGATGAGCCCTTTCCCCGGCTCGTAGGCGACCAGCGCGCCCGAACCCGCCGTCACGTCGAGCGCCACGCGCGTGATACCTTTGGCATACGCGTCAAACGGCGTATAGCTCTTGATATCGCGCAGTTTTTCGCCCGTGAACCATTCGCCGCGCTTGGTGATATAGATCGGGATGATGTCGTACTTGTCCGCGTCCGCCGCGTTCATCATCTGCACGGCGGAGATGATGGACACCTCGTGTTCGCATGTGCGGCTGCCGAACATCACGCCAAGCTGCATTTTCCCTTGCTTTGCTTCCATAACGACTCCTTACGCCTCGCTGTAGTTGTCGGGCAAATCGTTTTCATATAGCACCACGTCGCCCGCGCGCGCGATGCCGCCGTAATAGCTTTGTGCCGAAGCCAAATCGCGGAAGACATGGATGTTTTCCTCCGCAAAACCCGCTTCGCGCAAGCCTTGTGCGATAGGCGCGGTGTGCTTCCCGCCGACAAGCAGCGCAATGTCCGTACAATCCGCCATTTCCTTGCCGAACGCGCGGTTGAACTCCGCTTCGTTCGCGCCCAGTTCGACCATCCCCGGCGTGATGACGACGCGCCGCGCGGGCGCGAAATCGCGAAGGACATGCACGGCGGCGCGGCTGCCGCGCGGATTGGCGTTGAAAGCGTCGTCGATGATCGTCAGCCCGCCGCGCAAAATCAACTGCAGCCGATGTTCGACGGGCATGAGTTTCTCGATGCCGCGCGCGATTTGCCGGGGCGTGAGCGAAAGCTCGCTGGCGACCGCCGCCGCCAGACAGATGTTGCGAATGTTGTGCTCGCCCAGCAGTTTCGTCTTGCACGCGACAGGCGGATGCCCGTGCAGAAAGAGCGTGAATGCGCTGCCCTCGGGCGACACGCGCACCTCCTCCGCCCACGCGGCGAAGCCCGGTTTCCCGGTCAGCGCCTTGCGCTTGACCGTCTTCTCATAAAGCGCGGTGACGATGTCGCCGTCGTCGGCAAAAGCGCAAAAGCCGTCGCCCGGCAGCGCCTCGACAAGCTCGTACTTGGTCTTTGTGATGCGTTCCAGCGTGCGGAACGTGTTCAGATGCTGCGGACCAACCGACGTGAGCACGCCGACCGTCGGGTGCACAAGGCGGCACAATTCCTTGATTTCACCGACGTGCCGCGCGCCCATTTCGGCGATGAACACCTGATGCGCCGGCAAAAGCCGCTCGCGGATCACGCGCGTCACGCCCATGGGTGTGTTGAAACTCGCGGGCGTTGCGAGCACATTGTACTTTTCCGCCAGCAGCGCCGCGAGAATGAACTTGACCGACGTTTTGCCGTAGCTGCCCGTGATGCCGATACGAATCAGCCC
>CAZEIC010000127.1:0-5997 GCA_964512175.1 uncultured Oscillospiraceae bacterium
GGCGGGCGCGCGGCGGCAGGGCGACGCGGCTGCACAAGGCGGGGAGGCGACGGACGAATGAGAAAATTGCTGGAAAAGCGCGGCGTGATCAGCAGCGTTTCCTCGCTGGTCGCCATCTGCGCGGGGCTGCTGCTGGGGCTGATACTGCTGTTTTGCTTCAATCCCTCCAAAGCGCTGTACGGCTTTGGCAACATGATGTTTACCGGCATCGGCTCGATGGACAAGCTCGGCAAGGTGTTCTACACCGCCGCGCCGCTTTTGATGACGGGTCTTTCGGTGGGCTTCGCGTTCAAGACGGGGCTGTTCAACATCGGCGCGACGGGGCAATACACCATCGGCGCGTTCTGCGCGCTGGTCGGCGCGATTCAGTTCCAGCTTCCGTGGTGGGCGTGCGTGCTGCTGGCGATGGTCGGCGGCGCGATCTGGGGCGCGATGCCCGGGTTCTTCAAGGCGTTTTTCAACGTCAACGAGGTCATCGCCGCCATCATGTTCAACTGGATCGGGCTGTTCGTCGTCAACCTGTCGCTGTCCAACATGCCGATGATGCTGTCCAACTACTGGGGCGACGTGACGATGGAGCGCACGGGCGCGCTCGCCAAGGCGAACCCCGGCGCGATACTGCCCAAAATGGGGCTGGACCAGCTCATGCAGTCGGGGTACGTCAACGCGGGCATCTTGATTGCCGTCGTCATCGCGCTGCTCGTCTGGGTCGTGCTCTCGAAAACGACGTTCGGCTACGAGCTGAAAGCCTGCGGTTATAACCGCTCGGCGAGCCAGTACGCGGGCATCAACGCGCGGCGCAACATCGTGCTCTCGATGATGATCTCCGGCGCGCTCGCGGGCATCGGCGGCGCGATTTACTACCTCTCCGGCTCGGCGCAGTACACGCTCGTCAAAACGCTGTCGGCGATGGGCTTCAACGGCATCCCGGTGGCGCTGCTGGGCGCGTCCAACCCCGTCGCGACCATTTTCAGCGCGCTGTTCATCAGCTATATTCAGGTGGGCGGCGACGCCATGCAGCCGGAGTTCGCCAAGGAAATCATCGACATCATCATCGCCGCCATCATCTATTTGAGCGCGTTCGCGCTGCTCATGCAGCAGGGCATCCGCAAGCTGCTGGCAAAGCGCCGGCACGACAAGGCAAGCGAACTGACGGGAGGGGAGAAAGCATGATTCTATTCGCGGACATCCTCAGCGCCACCATCCTGTTCGCCGTGCCGCTGCTGCTGGTCGCGCTGGGCGGCATGTTCTCCGAGCGCTCGGGCGTGATCAACATCGCGCTGGAGGGCATCATGATCGTCGGCGCGCTGATTTCCTGCCTGTTCCTCGCGGCGGTCAACGCGCAGTACGAGGCGGTCAACGGGCTGATCAGCGACGCTATGCGCGATAAGGGCGATATCTTCCAGCAAATGCTCGCCTACGCCAAGGAGCTGGGCGTGGAGCTGCCCGCCGACCTCGGCAGGATCACGAGTACCACGCGCCTTGTGCGCGAAGGGTTTCTGACGCAGGCGCAGGTCAGCCAGTACATGCTTTCGCATGGCATGATTGCGGGCTATACCGACATGCAGATGTGGGTGTACAATCTGGTGACCAACCAGCCCCAGCTCATCATGCTGGCGGCGATGCTCGTGGCGGCGCTGTCGGGCGCGGTGTATTCGCTGCTGCTGGCGTTCGCCTCGATCAACTTGAAAGCCGACCAGACCATTGGCGGCACGGCGCTGAACATGCTCGCGCCGGCGTTCGCGGTGGTGCTGACGTGGGCAATTCAGGGGCAGGGCAAGACGACTATCCTCATCCCCAACTGGATTCGCATCACGGGCGAAACCGAGAGCTTCTTTGGCAGGCTGATTTTTAAGTCCTGCTACCTGACGACGCCTGTCGCGCTGGCGCTGCTGGTCGTCGCCATCATCATCCTGTATAAAACGCGGCTCGGGCTGCGCCTGCGCGCCTGCGGCGAGCACCCGCAGGCAGCCGACAGCGTGGGCATCAACGTCTACCGCATGCGCTATATCGGCGTGATTTTCTCGGGCTTTCTCGGCGGGCTGGGCAGCCTCGCGTTCACGGTGGCGGCGGGCAGCGGCTTCCAAAGCTCGGTCGCGGGCTACGGCTTCCTCGCGCTCGCGGTCATGATATTCGGCAACTGGAAACCGCTGAACATCCTCGGCGCGTCGCTGTTCTTCGCGCTGTTCAAGGTCATCGGCTCGTATGCGGGCATCATCCCGTTCCTGCCGAAGTTTGAGAAGGTCGTCGCCAGCGAGTATATTTATTTGATGATTCCGTATATCGTCACCATGATCGTGCTGGTGCTCACCAGCAAAAAATCGCGCGCCCCCAAGGCTGAGGGCGTGCCGTATGACAAGGGGAAGCGGTGACGGGAAGGGTATAGGGGAAACGAGGGATTAGGGCAACGAGGCGTTCGCACTTCGTTGTCCCTATTCCCTTTCTTTCGCCTTCTCAATATCGCCCGCCGTCAACAACATGAGCGTTTCGCGCGTGACGGGCTCTTTTTGCGTCGCCAATCGGTTCGCCTGCGCGGAAACCGCGCGCTCAAGCAGGTTGCGCACGCCGCGCGCGTTGCCGAAGCTCTCCTGATCGGCGATCGCCGCTGCCAGCGCCCCTTTGAGCGCGTTGCGCGCGTCGTCCGCCAGCGCATAACCGCTTTTCTTGCAGCGCATGTCGAAGATGGCGAGCATTTCTTCCACTGTATAGTCCGGGAAATGCAAGAATCGGTTGAAGCGTGATTCCAGCCCGGGGTTGGAATGGATGAAACTGTCCATCAAATCGGGATACCCCGCCACGATCACCACTAAATCGTCGCGGTTATCTTCCATCGCCTTGAGGAGCGTTTCGATCGCTTCCTGCCCGAAATCGTTCTGACCGCGCGAGGACAGCGCGTATGCCTCGTCAATGAACAGCAGCCCGCCAAGCGCCTTGGCGATCACTTCCTGCGTCTTGATGGCGGTCTGCCCCACGAACCCCGCGACCAGCCCCGACCTGTCCACCTCGACCAGCTGCCCTTTGGAGAGGATGCCGAGGCTCCTGTAAATGCGCGCCATCAGCCGCGCGATCATCGTTTTGCCCGTGCCGGGGTTGCCGGTGAAGACCATGTGCAGCGCCAAATCGTTCGCGGGCAAGCCGTGTTCCTTGCGCAGCTTCTGGATCGTAACGAGGTTGATGAGGCTCTCGACCTCGTCCTTGATTTCGGCAAGCCCGATGTACTCGCGCAGCTCGGCTTTGAGCGCCTCGATGTCCTCGGGCTTGTCTTCTTCCCGCGTTTCCGGCTGCTGTGCCGCCTGCGCGGGTTTTTCCGTCGGCTTTTCCGCATCCCGCGCTGTTTTCGGCAGCCCCCAAAAGTCCTCGCCCATGCGCCGGATGTTCGCTTTGGTCATGTCCTTGATAACATTCAATTGCAGGTCGATGATCTCGTCGCGCTTGTCCATGCTGATGCACACTCCCTCGCGCGCTATCATAACACATTTTGCGGTTGATATCAATCGAGCGCGCATGGTATACTGTACCGCAGGGAGGCGGTTTTTTTGGACGGCGAGCGCGCTTTCGGGCTGTATCTGCACGTACCGTTTTGCGCGCGCAAATGCGCCTATTGTGATTTCCCTTCGTTCGTCGGGCAGGAGGCGCGCATGCCCGCATATGTCGAGGCGGTGACGCGCGAGCTTTCACGCGCGACGAGCGAGTACCCCGGTTGGCGACCGGATACCGTGTTCATCGGCGGCGGCACGCCGTCCCTGCTGCCGCCCGCGCTGATGGATACGCTGCTGTCGGCGGCAAACGCCGCGTTCCCGTTCCTATCGTGCGCGGAGATCACCTGCGAAGCCAACCCCGGCACGCTGACGCGTGAATTCCTCTCTGTGCTCCGCGCGCGCGGCGTGAATCGGCTGTCGCTCGGCGCGCAAGCGTCGCAGGGCAGGCTGCTTGCCATGCTCGGGCGCATACACGATTGGGCGCAGGTGGAACGTTCGGTCGCGCTCGCGCGTAGGATGGGCTTTGAGAACGTTAACCTCGATTTGATGCTCGGGCTGCCCGGGCAAACGCTCGCGGACGTTCGCGAAACGCTGGTGCTGGCGCTCGCGCTGTCGCCCGAGCATCTGTCCTGCTATGGCTTGATTGTCGAGGAGGGCACGCCGCTTGCCGCGTCCGTCGCCGCGGGCGCATTGGCGCTGCCTGACGAGGCGCTGGAGCGCGATATGTACGAGCTTGCGCGCGAAACGCTGGCGGCAAACGGGTTCGAGCAATACGAGATCAGCAATTTCGCGCGCCCCGGTTACGCTTGCAGGCACAACGTCGGCTGCTGGACGCGCCAGCCCTACCTCGGCTTTGGCGCGGCGGCGCACAGTTTCGACGGGCATACGCGCCGCGCGAACCCGCGCGACATCGCGGCGTATAACGCGGGCGAGCCGCCGGAGTGTATTGATATCACGGACGAGGAAGCGCGGTTTGAGAGCATGATGCTCGGGCTGCGCATGACGCGCGGGGTGTCCGACGCCGCGTTTTACGCCATGCATGGGCTGCACATCACCGACGCGTTCGGCGATAAGCTCGAAAAGCCGCTCGCCGAGGGGCTTGTCGTCTGGCAAAACGGCGCGCTCGCGCTGACGCGGCGCGGCATGGACGTGCAAAACCGTGTCTTAATAGAATTGTTATAATTTCTCTTGGCAGGAATTTCCGGCGCAGCGGCGTTCTATATACGGATATGAACCTTGGGAGGCGTGGCAATGATGAGGATGGCAAAGCGTTTCGCGCTCGTTCTGACGGCGGCGGTGCTGCTGCTGGCGTGCGGCGCGACGGCGGCGAGCGCCGATTACGCGGTCGTGACCAACACCAATACGCTCAACGTTCGTTCGGGTCCGGGCACGGATTACGCGTGGCTTGGCAGCGTTCCGCGCGGAACGTGGGTCGATATCGTGAGCCAATCTGGAAGCTGGTACAGCGTGTCGGTCGTCGATCAAGCGCTCAGCGGCTTCATGAGCGGGAATTTTTTGACGATGGCGCAGTCGGGCGGCACGGGTACGTTCACGGTCGCCAATCCATCCGCGTCCGGCTTCCTCAATCTGCGCGAATACCCGAGCTACTCGGCAAAAGTGCTCGGTATCTTCTATAACGGCGCGTCGGGTACGATCCTCAGCGAATCGGGCGGTTGGTATCAGGTGTATATCAACGGCGTGACGGGCTATTTCCGCGGCGAATTCCTGCGCGTCAACGGCGGATATTCCAGCACATACGCCTACATTAACACCCAGAACGGCGGCAGGCTCAACATGCGCGCCTATCCGTCCTACGCGGCGGGCGTTTCGGGTTCCTTCAACAACGGCACGCAGGTCATGGTGCTGCTCAAGGGGAATGACTTCTGGTTTGTGTCGGTCGGCGGCAAGACGGGCTTCATGGCGTCCAAGTTCCTGTCCGAGCGCGCGGGCGGCGGCGGTGGAAGCGGCAGCACCGGCGGTTCGGGCGGTTATGCCGTGGTCAGCAATCCCGGCTCGGGGCAGAAGCTCAACCTGCGCGCGCAGCCGTCCACTTCTGCGAAAGCGTTGGCAAAATTCGGCAACGGCACGCAGGTGAACGTGCTTGCGCAGGGGGCGAAGTGGTGCAAAGTGTCGGTCAGCGGCATAACGGGCTATATGATGACGCGATATCTTTCCTTATATAATCTGCCGGCAACGCCATACAAGACCGTCACGCACCCGTCGGGCACATACGTCAATCTGCGCTCCACGCCCAGCAAAACGTCGGGCACGGTCTACGCGCGCGTAACCAGCGGTTCGGCAGTCACGCTCTTAACGCCGGGCGACGAATGGTCGCAGGTGCAGTATGGCGGCACGAAGGGCTATATGATGACATATTTCTTGCGCTGATAGCCGTCAAAACTTGGCAAAAAATCACACGCATGAAGATGTAAAAAAGTGCTTGACACGGCGGCAGGGTTATGTTAAGATAGCCAAGCGCCTCGGGGAACCGGGACGCGAGCGAACCTTGAAAACGATA
>CAZEIC010000128.1:0-5905 GCA_964512175.1 uncultured Oscillospiraceae bacterium
GGACGCGACCATCGCGGTGCGTCAAGTGCCGTGGGAGGAAGCCAGCCGCTTTGGCATCATGAACACGGACGCGGACAGCACGATCACCGAATTCGAGGAAAAGCCCGCGCATCCGCGCTCCAACAACGCGAGCATGGGCGTGTACATCTTCTCATGGAAGAAACTGCGCGATTACCTGATTGCAGACGAGAACGACCCCGCTTCCTCCAACGACTTTGGCAAGAACGTGATCCCCTCCATGCTGCGCGACGGTCAGCACATGGTGGCGTATCAGTTCGACGGTTATTGGAAGGACGTGGGCACGATCGAGAGCCTGTGGGAAGCGAACATGGACTTGTTCGAGAAGCCCGCGCCCATCGATTTGCACGATAAGAAATGGCGCATCTACGCGCGCAACATCGGCATGACGCCGCATTACGTGGCGGATGGCGCGACGCTGCGCGATTCGCTCGTGACCGAGGGCTGCGAAGTGTACGGCGACGTCGAACGTTCCGTGCTGTCCTCGGGCGTGATCGTCCGCGCGGGCGCGACGGTCACAGACAGCGTGATCATGCCCGGCGCGCAGATTTGCGAGAACGCGCGCGTGCTGCGCGCGATCGTTGCGGAAAACGCGGTCGTCGGGCAGGGCGCGGTCGTCGGCGAGGAAACGGGCGATATCGCGGTCGTCGGCAACGGCGCGGTCGTCGCGCCGGGCGCGAGCGTCCGGGCGGGCGAGCAAATAGGAGGCGAGCACTGATGAAAGACATTATGGGTCTGATTTACACGGGCGAGCGCGATTCCCAGCTTCGCGAACTGACGACCATGCGCGCCGTCGCCGCTTTGCCGGTGCTCGGGCGCTACCGGATGATCGACTTCATGGTTTCCAGTTTAGTCGGCAGCGGCGTGAAGAACCTCGGCGTTATCATGCAGAAAAATTACCACAGCCTGATGGACCATCTTGGCTCTGGCAAGGAATGGGACTTGCACGGCAAGAACCAAGGGCTCGTCATCCTCCCGCCGTTCCTTACCAAGGACAACGTGGGCGTGTACGCGGGCTTTCTGGACGCGCTGCGCTCCAACCTCAGCTTCCTGCGCAGAAGCCGCGAGCGCTATATCGTCGTCACCGACAGCCACATGCTCTATTCCGAGCGCTTTGACGACATGGTCGCGGCGCACATCAAGTCGGGTGCGGACGTCACCATGATGTACTCGCGCGAGCGCGGCATACGCCGCAATGGCTCGGGGCGATACATGGACGTTGCACCCGACGGGCGCGTGACGCAGATGGAGACCGACCCGATGCTCCCGCATTATGAGAACACGTTTATGGAGGTCTTCTGCCTGCGGCGCGAAATGCTGATCGATTTGGTGGACCGCGCGGTGTCTAGGGGGCAGTATCACTTTATCCGCGACCTTGTGATCGGCGCTTTGCAGGACGGCTCGCTCAACATTCACGGTTATGAATGCAAGAGCAAGGTCTGGAATATCGACTCGGTGCAGGCGTACTTCAGCTGCAGCATGGAATTGCTCGACCCGCAAAAGCGCAAGTCGCTGTTTTCGTCCGACCGCCCGGTGTGGACGAAGCTGCGCGACGAAATGCCCGCGCAGTATCTGGGCGATTCGCGCGTGCAGAACTCGCTCGTCGCCGATGGCTGCATCATCGAGGGCAGCATCGAGAACTGCGTGCTGTTCCGGGGCGTTCGCGTGCACGCGGGCGCGCAGCTCAAAAACTGCATCGTCATGCAGGACGGGCGCATTTTCCGCAATTCCCGGCTGGAAAACTGCATTCTGGACAAACAGGCGACCATCCGCGAGAACACGCGCCTGATCGGTCCCGCCACATACCCGATCGTCATTGCCAAGGATTCGACTGTATAATTCTTCTTGGGAGGTGCTTGCCTATGAAAATCCTGTTCACCGCGAGCGAATGCGTGCCGTTTTGCAAAACGGGCGGTCTTGCGGACGTGGTCGGCGCACTCGCGCCCGTGCTCGCGCAAAAAGGGCACGACGTACGCGTGATGCTGCCCAAATACGCCATGATCGACGATCAATACGCCGGCGAAATGCGGCATGTGCTCGATTTCGAGGTGCAGCTTGGCTGGCGGCGGCAGTACTGCGGCATCGAAGCGCTGTCGCGCGGCGGCGTGACGTATTATTTCATTGATAACCGCTATTATTTCGGCAGGAACTACATCTACGGTCTGGGCGGCGACGAATACGAGCGCTTCGGCTTTTTCTGCCGCGCCGTGCTCAACGCGCTGCCGCTGATTGGCTTCCAGCCCGAGATTCTCCACGCGCACGACTGGCAATCCGGCATGATTCCCGCGTTGCTCAAGATCCAGTACGCGCACCTGCCGTTCTATTCGTGCATCAAGTCCGTCATGACCATCCATAACCTGCAATATCAGGGCGTGTTCGGCATCCGCGACGTGCAGGATGTGTTGGGGCTGGGTGACGATCTGTTCACCGCCGACAAGCTCGAATGCCACGGCTCGGCGAATTTCCTCAAGGCGGGCATCGTATACGCGGACGAGGTGACGACCGTCAGCCCGAGCTACGCCGAAGAAATCCAGACGGCGTATTACGGCGAGCGCCTCGACGGGCTGCTGCGCGCCAAGCGCGAGCACCTGATCGGCGTGCTCAACGGTATCGACGTCGAGGATTATGACCCGGCGACGGACAAGACGCTCGCGGCGAATTACTCGCTTGCCGACCTAGCCGGCAAGGTCGCCTGCAAGCGCGCGCTGCAGGAAAAACTCGGGCTCGCGTGCGACCCCGACGTGCCGATCGTCGCGATGGTCGGCAGGCTGTCTAACCAAAAAGGGCTGGATTTGCTCGATTATGTGATTGCCGACATCATGCAGGAGAAGCTGCAATTGGTCGTGCTGGGCATGGGCGACGCGCGGTATGTCAACCTGTTTAGCTGGGCGGAGAGCAACTATCCCGGGCGCGTGGCTGCAAGGTTCGCGATGGACCACGCGCTGGCGCACCAAATCTACGCGGGCGCGGACATTTTCCTGATGCCCTCGCAGTTCGAACCGTGCGGACTGTCGCAGCTCATCAGCCTGCGCTACGGCACCGTCCCGGTCGTGCGTGAAACGGGCGGTCTGCGCGACACCGTGCTTGCCTACAACGAATACACGGGCGCGGGCAATGGGTTCACGTTCTTTAACTATAACGCGCACGACATGCTCTTTACGCTGCGCCGCGCGCTGCACTACTATGAGAACCGCAAGGACGTGTGGGCGGCGCTGCGCGAGCGCGGCATGACGGGCGATTATTCGTGGGCGCACTCGGCGGAGACATACCTTTCGCTGTACGCCAGCATGCTCGGCAAGGAGCAGCCGCCCAAGGAGGAAGCGCCAGCGGAAACGTCGACGGCAAAGGAGCTGACGCAGCAAAAACCTAAAGCAAAGAAACCAGTCGCGAGAAAAGCGGCGAAGTAACATCACAAAAGCCCGCGACCGTTGTGAAAACAAAGTCGCGGGCTTTTTTACGCAACGATTCCCTATCCTAAAATTTCAAATCGCTGTTCTTCATGTAGCCCCATACGTTTTCTAGCTGAATATAGCTCCAGCTATCGCCCTTGATGAGCACGCGCACGCTCGCGCCCGACGCGATCACGGAATAATTCTTGTTGTCCACTTTTGCGGCATAATACATGCGCCGCTCGCCCGAGCGCACGGTCGCGAACTCCGCGTTGCCGTTGACGGGATAGAGGTAGTATGGGTCTGCGTAGCCCGTGATATTGCCGTATCGCACGTGCAACAGCTCCGTGCCGACGACGGCGAGCACCTCGACCGTCGCGCCGGAAGGCACGGTCGCCGCCATCTTGCCGGAGTTTATCGTAACAGAGTTGTACAGCGTCATCGGTTGGTTGTCGTCGGTATTGACGACGTGCATCAGCGGAATCGCCGCGACGACGCGGTTTGTCGCCGAGCCGAACGCGAGGTACTTACGCATCATATAGCCGACCGCGCCGCCGACGCGCACCTTGACCCACTCGGTATTCGTGTAGTCAAGGATTTCGACCTGCACGCCGTTGTAGTACTTGCCGTAAGATTCGGAAGACTGCTTGGCGCTGACGCGCAGGTGCAGCCTGTCCTTGGGGTTGGGGTTATTGACGACCGCGATATCGCTCCCCGCGCCGGACGCCGCGCCGCCCATCGAGAGGAACTTACGCATCATGTAGCCCGTCTCCCCCGCGACGCGCACGCGCGCCCAACTGTCCGAAACGATTTCGAGCACTTCTACGACCGTGCCGTTGCGGAACTTCCCGAGCGATTTGGCGCTTGCGTCGGGTGACTGGCGCAGGTTGAGCCTGTCGGCGGGGTCGGGATTGCTGACGACCGCGTTTGTGCCCGTCGCGCCTGAAAACGAAGCGCCCGATACGATATACTTGGTCAGGATGTACCCCGTGTAGCTCCCGGAGCGCACATGCAGCCAGTTATCGCCAACAACGCCCAGCACCTCGACCGCCGTGTCCGTCGTCAGACCGATGACATAGTTGTTGTTATCGACCTTGGCGCTCGGATAGAGCAGAATCGGCTCGCGGTTGATGTACGCGCTCACCGTGCGCGTCGCGGGAATCGCCGACTGCACGCGCGAAGCCGCCGCGCCGAACGCCAGATATTTGCGCATCATGTAGCCCGTCACGCCCGCGACGCGCGCCTTGACCCAGTTGGCATCGGTGTATTCCAGGATTTCGACGTTCACGCCGTTGTAATACTTGCCGAGCGAATCGGCTTTCTCGCTCGCCCGCGTGCGCAGGTGCAGCCTGTCGGCTGGGTTTGGGTTATTCACCACCGCAATTTCCTGCGCGAGCCCGCACAGGCTCATCAGCGGCGAGAGCAAAAGCGCCAGCGTCAGCATCCATAATACGAACCGTTTCATCCATCCATACCTCCATTGCTTTTCGCCTATATAAACTCACATGCACCGCGGTTTGTTGCGTGTAGCTGGAAATTTTGTTTCGCGCCTTGCGGGCGGGAGACGGATACTGTATAATAATGTAGATACAATGGAATGCGGGAGGAACACCGACATGCGAAAGTGGATTCGGTTCATCGCCGTCGCGCTGCTGATCAGCATGCTGTCGCCCGTCGCGGGGCTTGCCGAGGACGAGATTCGCGGTTACGACAAAGCCGCCGGGTATGTGTACGTCGCCTTTGGCAGCTATCCGCAGGACGCGGACGGCGGCGTCGCGCCCATTGCGTGGCGCGTGCTGACGGTTGAGGACGGCAAGGCGTACCTGCTGACCGAGTATGTGCTTCAGGCGATGCGCGTACATCGCGACAAAAAGTACCCCGGCTGGCGCGAGTGCGACATATTCGCCTTCCTCAACGGCGACTTTCTGAACAATACGTTTACCGAAGAAGAACGAGCCGCCATCGTCGTGGACGATGAAATCGGCACGATCACCTTCGCGAGCGCGGACGACCTCAAGAACGCCGATTTCGGCTTCCCGAATGCCGCGAGCCGTCAGGCGCAGTCCACCGAATACGCCAAGACGACCGGGCTGTATGATTATCGCGGAAAAATGCGCTACGCGCCCTACTGGACGCGCACGCCGTCCGATAAAAACTATGCGCAGCGCCGCACCATGAAGGACGGCAAAATCGGCTATATCGCGGTCGAAGTGTCCGACCTTGGCATCCGCCCAGCGTGCTGGGTCGATTTGTCGCTGGTCACTATTACGTCCGGTACGGGCACGCTCAACGACCCGTTCGTGTTGTCGGGGCTATGATGGATTAGTTATAGAGCAATCTTTTATAAATGAAGTAAAAATCGCGGTCAGCGATTTTCACAAACTTTTCGGGGGCATCGGGGGCGAAGCCACCGATTCATTCCGCAGAACCGGCTTTGCCGGTTCGAGGAGCAGCCGACAGGCTGCTTCCTTGCGCGATTTCCGCCCGGGAGGCTCCCG
>CAZEIC010000129.1:0-5435 GCA_964512175.1 uncultured Oscillospiraceae bacterium
CATGAAGTAGTACAGGTCGCCGTCGGAATAGAGGTACTGCATCTCTTTGGTCTCGATGATCGCCTTGGGCATTTTATCCGTCGGGTTGAACGTGCGCTCGACGACCGCGCCCGTCATGATGTTCTTGATCTTTGTGCGCACAAACGCCGCGCCCTTGCCAGGCTTGACGTGCTGAAAATCGACGATTGTCCACACGCCGCCGTCCCACTCGACCGTGATGCCCTTTTTAAAGTCCCCCGCAGTAATCACAATGATTCCTCCTCAACTGTAGCGTTTCGCAAAAAGGAAACGTGCGCTTACAGAATGCGCAGCTCCTTGGATGCACTGACCAATGACCGCGCGCCGAACTCGGTGATCACGCAGGTGTTCTCGATGCGCACGCCGCCTACCCCGGGCAGATACACGCCCGGCTCGACCGTCATGATGTTCCCCGGCACTAGCAGGTCGTCGCAGGTCTGGGAATATCTGGGGTCTTCATGGATGTCGATGCCGACGCCGTGCCCCAGCCCGTGCCCGAAGCAGCCCTCGTAACCCGCCGCGTAAATCATGTCGCGCGCGATAGAATCAATATCCTTGCAGCGCTTTCCGGGCGCTTGCGCCGCCTGCGCCGCCTCCTGCGCGCGCAGCACGAGCGCGTAAATGTCACGCATCTGCGCGGTCGGCTCGCCGAGGGCGACCGTGCGCGTCATGTCGGCGCAATAACCCTTGACCTTCGCGCCAAAATCCATGGTGATCATGTCGCCCTTTTGCACCTTGCGCTCGCCGGGGACGGCGTGCGGAAGCGACCCGTTCTCGCCGGAGGCGACGATCGTGGAAAACGCGAGTCCGGACGCGCCGAGCGCGAGCATCTTATAGTCCAGCGCCAGCGCGATTTCCTTCTCGGTCATGCCCTCGCGGATGACCCCGCAGATATACTCGAACGCCTGACAGGAAATGTCGCACGCTTCCTCGATCGCCGCCATTTCCTTTTCGTCCTTGACGCGGCGCAGCTTCTCGGGCGCGCCGCCAATGGGCAAAAACATCATATCGAGCATGGCGTCCTGCAAACCGCGCATGCCTTTGACGGTCACTTCGTCGTCCTCAAAATACACCTTTTTCACGCCGTGCGCGGCGAGCAGCCCGCCCGCCAGCGCCGCGTGCGACACGCCCGTTCTGATTTGATGCGCCGCGAACCCGCGCGCCTGCTGACCGACCTGCTCGGTGTAGCGAAAATCGGTGACGATGGCGGACAGCCCGTTCGCCAGCAATAGCATGCCCTCGCCGGTGTATCCGCTCAAATAGTACATATTGGACGGCTTGGTAATGAGCGCCGCCTCGTCTTTTTGCAGCGACATCGCCGCCAATAGCTTCTTTACCCGCTCCATATGTCTTCCCTTTCCGGCACGCAAAAAGCGCGTGTCACGGGATTATCTTACCATATATTTGCGCTCTGCGCCAGCACTATTTTCAAGAAACGGCGCAAAACCAGAAAAAAACGGGCGCGCCCATAAAAAGCGCGCCCGTATGATGCCGTTTGGTGCGTGTTATGGCTCGATGATGATATCGCCGCCGTCCTCAAAGATTTCCTCGCCCTCGGGCAGTTCCCCCTCGAGCAGTTCTTCCTCGGGAATCTCGCCGAGCGTGGCGTACAGAATCGCCGCCGCCCAGCCCCAGTGCGCGTTGGGGAGGTAGAAATTCAGGTCTGTGCGATAGAAATCGAAATAGATGTTGGATGCGATCGGCACAAGCGGAAGCTCCTCGACCCAGCCGCGCTGGAAATCCATCCATTTAATCAGGTAGTTCTCCATGTCGCCCGACTCGACCGAGCGCATGTCCGCCGCCAGCTTCATCAGCGCCTCGCTGCGAAGACCCGAGGTGTTCATCACGCCCTGATACTCGTCCGCCGTGTTATACGTGTAGAACGGGTCAAACAGGAAGCTGAAGTTGGACGCGAGGAAGAACATGTCGTAGGTGCGTTCGTTCTGCCGATAGTAATGTTGCAATAACGTCTGCATGTCCATCGCGGTGGTCTCCAGCCCGATGCCGACGATCGCGAAACTCTCGCGAAGCAGTTCTTCCACGATATCGGCGGCTGGGTTATCCGCGGGTTTGGCATACTTGAGCGTCAGCGGCTCCATGAAGCCCTGCTGGGCGCGGCGATAGCGCTGCGTGCCCTCGCCTTGCGCGAACTCCGTACCGTCGGCGTTATAGCGCCAGCCGTCCGCCGCGAGCAATTGCCCGGCGGCGTTCAAATCCGGCTCGTACAAGTCGAGCTGGAGCAGGTCATCAACGTTGATTTGCGCAATCATCCACTGACCGTAACCATAATACCCGTATACCGGCACGCCGTTGCCCTGCAAGAACCTGTCCACCATCGCCTGTTTATCCAGGCACAGCGCGACAGCTTTGCGGATATTGACCGAGGACGGACGCGGCTGTTCGCAGGCGAACGCCACGAAGCTCAAGCCCGAACGCAGGTAGTTGACGGAGTTGACTTCGGCGGCGGCGAACATTTCCAGCCCTTCGGTGATCACCTCGCCGCTGGAAACTTTGTTGAGCACGTCCACCGTGCCTTCGCGCAGCTCGGAAAGCATGGTCGCGTTCTTTACCTGCTTGAACACAATCGTTTCAATGGTCGGCTTTTGCCCCTCAAAATTGCCTTTATAAAGCGGGTTAAGCGCAAACTCCGCGACATGCGCGGCATCGTCATAAGAGACAAGCGTATACGCGCCGCTTGTCACCTTGGGATACGTCATGTACCCCGTGCGCGTGTTGAGAACCGTCTCAATCAGCAGCTCCGCCGTGAACGAGCCTTCGATGTACGCGCCCGCGCCGTCGTCCTCGATTTGGCAGCCGGGAGCAATGACGGAAATGGGATACGGCGTGATGGCGACCATCGCCAGTTCATAGAAATACGGCAGGTATTCGCCGCCAACCGTGACCGTAAACTGGTAGTCGGACAACAGGCGAATGCCAGAAAAGACATTCGACGCTCCGGTTGAGAACGCCTCATGCCCCGTGATATGCGAAAGTGATTCCGCCAGCGCACCCAGCTCCTTGACCTGCGGCGCGGACAGGAAGAGCGCCGAAAACACATAATCCCTCGCGGTGATCGGCGTTCCGTCGCTATAAACAAGGTCTTCATGGATGGTGAACGTGTAGGTATGGCTGCCGTCGGGCGCTTCCGTCATCTGCGCGTCGGCGACGGAGGTTGGGTTGATGATGTAGTTGCCGTTGCCCGCCCACGCGACCGTACTATAGTCGTGCAGCAGCGCGCGGACATCCACATCGGCGGTGTTGTTCCCCCACATGTCGGTAAAGAAAACGCCGCTCATGCTGGTCGTCGAGCCGACGACCACTTTGGATTCGAGTTCCACTTCCTCGACCGGCTCCGCGTACGCGCCGACCGCCGCGAGCATAACAAGGCACAGCAGCCAGGAAACCAACCTCTTCATCATTTTGCCTCCTTGATAGTTGATGCACATGTGCCTTCGACCCAGGCGACGGCTCGCGCCGCCCGGATCGAAGGCATTGTATTTCCAACGGTCAGGCGCTTACTCGAAGCAATCGCCGACGTTGAGGGCTGCCGTTCCCGCGCCGAGCGGGATCTCCGCGTCGATGATCAGCTCATCCTGCGGAACAGTCACATAGTACACATGGATGTCGTTGCCGCCCTCCGCCCTGAGCACCAGCGGGAAGTTCTCCGTCCTCTGGAGACGGTAGCCAGCCCTGGGCTTCGCGGGGTATTCGCGGATGGCGAAGTTGGAAGCCATCGGCCCTAGCACCTCGGTAGCGGCTTCGTCCAGCACACCGTCGTAGTAGTAGAGCACCCGGTAGTTGAGCCATGCGCGGTTGTAGTACACGTTGATGAGGTTCTTCGTCGCGTCCGCCGAGACCGTAAGCTCGAGCTCGCCCATCAGATTCAACGGTTCCATGCGTTCGAGCAGGTAGCCGACTGGCCTCTTATCGGAGACATCTCGGACGATCGTGCCGAACAGCACGCCGTTGTACACGTCCGTCATGTCGGGCTGGAGCACGCCGTCCACGTAGTACATGACCGTGTAGCTCATCGCGAAGGAGCGGTCGTAGTACACCCGGATGATGTTGCGCGTCGCGTCAAGGTCGAGCGTCAGGTCGAGCCCGTCCGTTCTGGCGTGCGTGTAGCCGCCTTCACGGTTTGCCTCGATTGCGCTAACGAGGTCGGTCGTCGCCGGGGTGATGACAGTGCCGAACAGCTGACCGTCAATTACCGTATTGGGATGCCCTGCGAGCGGTTCGTACACCCTGGGTACGATGTTCATCGAAGTCTCGTAGTAGTATTCGATGGTGTACGCCAGATCCGCCCTGCGCTCGTAGTAGAGCTTGACGACCAAGCTGCCGTCGCTTGCGATGCTGTTCGTCGTCGTCTTGTCGCCTACCAGCGTCCGCACCGCGAATTCCGTCAGGCTACCGTTGAAGTTGAAGCCGTCGTAAGCGTTCTCCGCGTATGCCGCAGGCGTGCCGGTCGTGCCAAGCATGGCATCGGTGTCGACCAGCGTCCATGTCGCCTGATCGTAGTTCTGCGTGTAATGCTCCACGATGTAGCGGGTGTCAATCGGCGCGTCTTCCGAATCGCTGACCGAAACGGTTCCCTTGGTCGCCGTCGCGGTGTTGCGCAGCAGGTTGCCCGTGCTCATCGCGCCGTCGATGACATCGTCCGTCACCGTGTAGTCGTAGTTGAAGGTAGCACTGTCGCCGACCGCCAGACCATTGATCGTGTTGTTCTGGAGCGCCACCAGGCTGTCTGTGACCACCACGCCGTTTAGCGTGACGTCACCGATGTTCTGGACAGTGACTTGGTAGTTGATCGTGTCGCCCAGCGTGTAACTGTCGCCCTGCGCGGGATGGTTGAGAATGATCTTCTCAATCGACCACATCTCGGTGTCGTCCTCTACCGACGGCGGCAGATCCGGCGGCGTGTCGCCTGCGTACGTCAGCGCGTTCGTGATCGTCTTGTCGCCCTGCGCAACTGTGTACGTCGCCGTGAAGATTGCTACTTCGCCAACGTTCAGGTCGAAGCCCGTGTATGCCTTGCCGTCGACGTTCGTGATGCCCGTCGTCAGCTCAGCCGCTTCCCCGTTCACTTCGAACGTATCGATGAACGAAAGCCCCGTCAGGTCAACGTCGCCCGTGTTCGTCGCCGTGATCGTGTAGGTGATGATCTCGCCCGCCTTGAACGCCCCGTTCAAGCCCGTGCCGTTCTCAGACGAGGTCTTCTCCAGCTTCCAGCCTTCGACTTCGTCCTTGACCGGGTCGTCCGGAAGATCCGGCGGCGTGTCGCCCTCGTACGTCAGCGCGTTCGTGATCGTCTTGTCGCCCTGCGCAACTGTGTACGTCGCCGTGAAGATTGCTACTTCGCCAACGTTCAGGTCGAAGCCCGTGTATGCCTTGCCGTCGACGTTCGTGATGCCCGTCGT
>CAZEIC010000130.1:0-5113 GCA_964512175.1 uncultured Oscillospiraceae bacterium
GAACCGGCAGTTTGATAACTTGACCAGTGGGTTCTACCAACTGAGCCATGCGACCGAGAGTAGTTAGGTAACTTGACCAGCGTGTCCTACCAACTGAGCCAACAGACCGTATTTCGCCCGGCGTTTGACCGCCTGACGGCGAGGAATAATATAGCATAGTTTTTTCCGTGTGTCAACTCCACAAGACGAAAAAATTGCGGGAGAGCGGCAAGCGCGGTGATCGTCAAATTCCCTTGACGAAGAACATCTCCATCGGCTGCGCGAACGCGGGCACGGTCAGCACCAGACATCCCGCGTCCTGATAGCCCATCTTACGGTAGAATTCCTGCGCAGTCTCGTCTACCTGCGTGGATGTCATGAGCATTTTATACCCTTGCCGTTTCATGTCGTCTTCCCAGTACCGCATCAGCGCTCCGCCGTACCCTTTGCGCTGCGCGTGCCAGTCCACGAACAGCATCGTACAGAACGGCACGCAATCCCAAAACAGGTTGTAACGCAGTATGCCCACAGGTTGGTTTTTCTCAAAAATAACATAGCCCATGCCGTCCGCGACCTTTTTCTCGAACTGCTTCTGCGAGATATGTTTGTCCAGCGTGAACCAGAAATCCCTGTCCGCAATCGTCAGTATGCGAATATCGTACATCGTTACGCCTCTGTCCTGTAAAATATTTCCATACTATTGTAGCATATGGCGCATGGTGTGTCAAACGAATTATAATAACAGGATTTGTCACATTGCCGTTGACGCGCGGGGGAAAGGCGTGCTATAATGCGTGCGGATTTCAATGATGGCGGATGAAAGGAGTGTTTGTGATGCGGGCGAGAGTTTTTGAGGTGACCGCGGTCTGACGCGCGCCGTGCGGGGCATGAAGGGCATGCCTGCGCACGAAGACAGCCTTTCGTAGCCGTGTGAACGGGCGGTTTTGTCGCCTGAAAACGGACACATCGATAGGGTGTGTCCTATTTTTGTGGAGAAAAGGCGGCGCTGCAGGCGACGGTCAGGGGGTACGGGATACGCAACAAAAAACGGGAGGAATTCCATGGGTCTTTTACAGGAATACGGATACCGGGGCGAGCAGACCGAGGGCGTCGCGCGCGTGCTCGCCGTACACAGAGAGCGCTATGAATTGATTTGCGACCGGGGGCGTGCGTTCGGACGCTTGAAACCCGGCGCGTACTATGCCGACATGCAGTCGGAATACCCTACGACGGGCGATTATGTCGCGATCGAATGGAACGATTGTGGCGACAGCCGCATCCTCGCGACGCTGCCGCGCTTCTCTAAGTTTTCCAGAAACAACTTCTCCGGGCATGCCGTGGGGTATGTCAAGACGGTGCTGGAGCAGCTCGTCGCGGCGAACTTCGACGAGGTGTTCATCCTCGCCTCGCTCAACCACGATTTCAGCCCGCGCCGCATCGAGCGTTATCTGGCGCTCGCGTGGCAGTCGGGCGCGCAGCCCGTCGTCGTGCCGACCAAGCAGGACGTAGCCATTGATTTGGACGCGTCGCTCGCGGCGCTGTCCGGCATCGCGCTGGGCGCGCCCGTGCACGTCGTCAGCGCGGTGACGGGCTACGGTCTGCCCGAGCTGTCCGCGCGCATGACCAAGGGCAAGACCATCGTGTTCCTCGGGTCGTCGGGCGTTGGCAAATCCAGCCTTGTCAACGCGTTGGCGGGCGAGGTGATCATGACGGTGCGCGAGATTCGCGAGGACGACTCCAGAGGACGGCACACCACCACGCACCGGCAGATGATCAAGCTGCCTTCCGGCACGCTGGTCATCGACACGCCCGGCATGCGCGAGCTTGGCATGTGGGACGCGGGCGAGGGGCTGGACGCGGCGTTTGCCGATGTGGACAACGTTCTGTCGCGCGGGTGCAAGTTCAGCGATTGCAGGCACAAAGGCGAGCCGGGATGCGTCGTCGCCGCGGCGCTCGCCTCGGGCGAACTGTCGCGCGAGCGCTGGGAGAGCTACCTCGCGCTCGCGAAGGAGGCGCGGTTTGTGGACGACAAGTCCGCCGCGCTGCGTGAGAAGGAAGCGTGGGCAAAGCAGGTCGCCAATCATGCCCGGACGATCAAGAAAAGCAGGATGATGCGGTAAAATATGGAACGCGCTCGGACAGCCGGGCGCGTTTTCGATTTCATCGGTGCTTTTTCGAGGCTTCCCGCATATCATGAAGCATAAGGAGGCGTACACATGGCAAAGGAGAAAGTTGGACGCGCCGGAGTGCGCTGTTATCCCGCCCGGAGCAGGCTGATGTCCATCATCGGCATCGTGCTCATCGCGCTGGGCGTGCTGCTGATTCTGATATGCGTTCCCTACTGGGCGTGGCTCGCGCTCGTCGGGGCTGCGCTGATCGTGTTGGGCATTTTGATGCTGCGAAAGCAATAATCGCGGGAAGGAGGAAGGTGCATGGCGATTCGAGTCATCTGTGTGCGCGCGCCGCGCGGCATGCGGTTTCTGCTCCGGCTGCTGGCGAAGAACTGAACATCTCTCGCATCTGTGCGCGTGAACGCAATCCTGCGTCGCGCGCGTTTTTGCGCGCATGCGGAAGAAACGCGGCGGTATGCAGGATTTTTCGATATGGAAAGAGAATAATACCAAGGTGGCGTTTTGCCGCGCGGAGGAACTGTATGTCACAGCGTTACTTCGAGGAAAAAGAAGAAAGGCGCATGGAGCGCCGCGACCGTCTGCGCGTGCTGTTTGGCATGGCGGAGTTTGGCGGCGTGGTGCTGGGCGTGGTCGTCATTTTCGTGCTGCTGGCGCTTTTGATATCGCTGGTCAACTGGCTCGCGCAGGACATTGCCGGCACGTTCACGATTTTGAGCACGCGCTTTTGAAAGGCGGATACGATGGAAGTCTCGTGGGATTCCCTGCATGCCGATATCGCTTCGTGTTCCGCCTGCGGGCTGTGCTCTGGGATTCGCAACAAAGTGCCCGGACAGGGCGACCCGCACGCCGAATTGATGTTCATCGGCGAAGGTCCGGGCGCGGATGAAGACGCGCAGGGGCTGGCGTTCGTGGGCGCGGCGGGGCAGCTGCTGACGAAAATGATCGCCGCCATCGGCATGTCGCGCGACGAGGTGTACATCGCGAACATCGTCAAGTGCCGCCCGCCGGGCAACCGCGCGCCGCTGCCCGAGGAAGCCGCCGCGTGCCTGCCGTTTTTGCGGGCGCAGGCAGCGCTGGTACGCCCGCGCGTCATCGTGCTGCTGGGCGCGACGGCGGCGCGGACGATCCTCTCGCCCGACGTGCGTATCACGCGCGACCGCGGGCAGTGGACACAGCGCAAGAACGTCTGGTTCATGCCGACGTACCACCCGGCGGCGCTGCTTCGCGACGAGAGCAAGAAACGCGACGTATGGAATGATTTGAAAGCCGTCAAGGCAAAGCTGGAGGAGTTGCATGGCTGATATCGCCGGCTTTCAGAAGGAATGCGAGGCGTTCTTCGCGCCGCTGTTTCCGGGGGAGGACAAGCAGCTCGTTTTCGGCGAAGGACGCGCGGACAGCCCGGTTTTGATGCTCGTGGGCGAAGCGCCCGGTGAACAGGAAGTGCTCAAGCGAAAGCCGTTCGTCGGCAAGGCGGGCAAGAACCTGGACGCGTTTCTGGAGATCGCTCGCCTGCCCCGCGAGGAGATCTTCGTCACAAATACCGTCAAAATCAGACCCACCAAGCGCGGCGCAAGCGGGCGCGTGTCCAACCGCGCGCCGAACGCCGAGGAGCTCGCGCTGTTCATTCCGTGGCTCGAGCGCGAGATCGCGCTCGTTGCGCCCAAGGCGATCGTGACGCTCGGCAACGTGCCGCTGCGCGCGCTGATGGGCGCGAAGGCGACCATCGGCGATATGCACGGTCGATGGCACCGGACGCCCTCGGGGCGCGCGCTGTTCGCGCTGTATCATCCGGCGTCGATCATCTACCGGCGGGAGCTCGCGCCCGTGTACGAATCGGACGTGCGCGCGCTCGCCATGACAATTGAAACGCTGAAATGATGCTTTCGCGCTTTCCGCGCGAAAAATGCGACCGGAATATGCTACAATACGCTCGTACCACCGTAAGCATGGAAAGGAGGGAATGAGATGGAAGCTGTACTGGACTTTATTTTGGCGAACCTGCCGATCATCATCTGCATGGTCGTTGGCATCGGGCTGCTGATCGTCGAGATCTTCATGCCGGGCTTCGGCTTGCCGGGCATCGCGGGGCTGTTGCTGCTTGCCGTCGCGGTCGGGCTGACGTGGAACAATTACGGCGCGCTCGCGGGGCTTGCCGTGACGATCGTCGTGCTCGCCGCCGGGGGCATTGCCATATCGGTGTCGCTCAAGTCGGCGTCCTCGGGGCGGCTGTCCAAGTCGCCGCTGATCCTCAAGGATTCGCAGACGCGCGAGGAGGGCTACCTCGCCGCCAAGGAAATGGACGAATTTCTCGGGCGCGAGGGCGTGACGCATACGATTTTGCGCCCCGCGGGCATCGCGGAGTTCGACGGCGTTCGGCTGGACGTGGTGTCGGACGGCGAGTTTATCGACAAGGGCGTTCCCGTGCGCATCACCAAGGTCGAGGGCGCGCGGATTTTGGTGCAAGCGATCGACGGTCGGCAAAACGCCTGACCATCCCGGCATCCCCATTATGTAAGGAGGAATTCTTGTGGATCAGACAGCGATTTGGATCATCTTCGTAGTCGCCGTCGCGGCGGTCGTGCTTGCGGTGCTGTTCCGGTACGTGCCTATCGGGCTGTGGGTGCGCGCACGCGCGTCGGGCGTACAGCTGAGCTTCATCACGCTCATCGGTATGCGCCTGCGCCGCATCTCGCCGCATCGACTGGTGGACACCTTCATCATGGCGCGCAAGGCGGGCTTGGACATCACCATCGACCTGCTGGAAAAGCACTTTCTGGCGGGCGGCAACATCGAGCGCGTCGTCAAGGCGCTGATCTCGGCGCAGCAGGCGGGCATCGTGCTGGAGTTCCCGCGCGCCTGCGCGATTGACCTTGCAGGGCGCGACGTGCTCCAGGCGGTGCAGATGAGCGTTATCCCCAAGGTCATCGAGACCCCGGCTGTCGCCGCTATCGCCAAGGACGGCATCGAGCTTCGCGCCAAGGCGCGCGTCACGGTGCGCACCA
>CAZEIC010000131.1:0-4853 GCA_964512175.1 uncultured Oscillospiraceae bacterium
ACTCGGGGCGTAGGCGGATGTTTTTATCGCTGAAATACTCGCCGTCGGGCGTGATGAGCAGGATCGCGTCCACTAGGTTGTTCGTGCGCGCGAGGTCCAGCAGCGCGTCGTAGGAATCCGCCAGCATGTTGGCGGTGATGAACTCGCCGTTTTGCGCCGCCGTGAACACCGTGACGATCTGCGGCGTTTCCACGAACGTGACCATGTTGAGAAACAGCGTGGACACCGTGTCCGCCATCGTGGAGGACGCTGTTTCGACCTTGATCTGCGCGGCGCTCTGCACCTGCGCGATCTGTTCATGATAGGATATGGAATAGAAAATCACGCTGGAGATACAGATGGCAAGCAGCGCGATGACCAGCATGCAGATGAGCATCTTGGCGCGGATGGAGCGGTTCATGAACAGCCCGCTCAACCGTTTCATTCGTTTCAAAGCGGTTCCTGCCTTTCGTCCGAGGGATGGCGGTATACGTCCGACGGGCGCAGGCCCGTTTGCTTTTTGAACGCGCGCGTGAACGCCCTGTAATCCTCATAGCCCAGCATTTCCGCCACGTCGCCGATGCTCCTGTGCTCCATGAGCAGCAGGCTGCGCGCCTTGTCCATCTTGCGCTCGAGCAGGTAATTGCGGAAGGACTGCCCCGTATAGCTCTTGAAAAGCGCCGCCAGATAGCTCTCGCTCAAATGTACGTGCGCCGCCACGTCGCTCAGCAGCAGCTTTTTGAGCAGGTTCTGTTCGATGAACGCTTTCGCGTCGTCGATGATGGGCGAGTACTTATATACGCCGCTGTGCGCGATATCGTCGGAGAACGCCAGCAGCGCTTCGAGCAGCAGCGTTTTGAGCGCCGATACGGATGCTGGCGCGTGCAGCTGCAGGCGGATGCCGTCCAAGGGCAGCGCGTCCGGGTCTTTCGCGTAGGAGGAAAGCTTCTGGCGAACGTCCATCACGACGCACGAGCACATACCGATGATATAGCTTGGCGGCGGCATCGGCACATAAAACAATGAATGAAAGAACGCGTCCATTTCGTCGCGGATCGCTTGCTCGTCGTGCAGCAGCACAGCGTTTGTCAGCTTGGCGGCGTTCCACCGCCGCGCGCCGCCTTCGGGCAGCGGCGTGTAGTCGATGGCGGCGGCGTCGTACAGCCCGTCCGGCAGCTCGTACATGCGGTATTGCCGCGCGTCGCGCGCCGCGCGCAGGGACAGCGGCAGCTCCAGCAGCGTCCGCGCGTACACGCCCATGGCGATGGTCAGCGCGATCCCGCGCGCGGCAAGCGTCTGGATGCACTCGCGCAGGCGCTTTTTGAGGTTCTCCATCGCGCCGGCGCTCGCCGTGACGTGCGCCGCGATGTACAATTGCCGAGGCTCGCACAGAAACAGGACGTGCGGGCTGGTAAAGAGCGCTTCGTCCAGCGCCTGCAGCACCGCGTCGTGGTCCTGCGGCTGGCAGTCCAGCACGATGACGCACAGGTTGTCAAAGGGGAACGGGGAGGCGAGACGCGCCATTTGCGTGCGTATCTCCTCCTCGTCGCGCAGGCGCTCGCCCGCCACGTCCGCGACGATCTGCCCAAGCAGCGCCCCGTCGCTGACATGCGGACGTTCGCCCGTCTGCTGCCCGTCCGCGAGCTTTTCCGTTCGCGCCCGCCGTTTCTCGCATTGTTCGCTGACGGCGTTGAGCAGCTCCTGCTTGTTGATGGGCTTGAGCAGATACGCCGTGACCCCGCAGCGGATGGCGCGCTGCGCGTAGGCGAAGTCGTCATACCCGCTTAATATGATGAAGGTCGTGTCCAGCCCCATCTCGAGCGCCTTCTCCACCAGCGTCAGACCGTCGCACCGCGGCATGCAGATGTCCACGATGGCGATGTCGGGCTTGGTCTGCGAAAGCGCGCGCAGCGCGGCGAGCCCGTCCAGCTCTTGGGCGACCACGCGCACGTTGATGGAACTCCACGGGATGCTGCTTGCAAGCCCGTGCAGGATCATGGTTTCATCGTCCGCGATCAATAGGGTAAAAG
This sequence comes from uncultured Oscillospiraceae bacterium, assembly GCA_964512175.1. Taxonomy (GTDB): domain Bacteria; phylum Bacillota; class Clostridia; order Christensenellales; family Aristaeellaceae; genus CAZEIC01. The sequence continues at coordinate 2,010 of CAZEIC010000131.1, forward strand.
GCTTGCCGTTCACCGCAATGTCCCCCGTGTCCGAATTCCGGCTCTATTATACAGCATATTTCGGTCGTTTGTGCAACGTAAAATGTTGTATTTTCAATCAATTCTGTGCCACATGGCGAAAAATGGCGCGTTTGCGACCTGTTCATACAAGAATTTCCAGCGAAAAAGGCACAATATTGTGATGAATGCCTCTTCAAATTTTGCGCGAATGGTGTCATAATGCTGTCACAGTCCAATTATGACAAGGAGGCACCCTGTATGGCAAAGCGTATTCTTGCCCTTGTGTTGGCGGCAACACTCATGCTCGGTCTGCTGGCGATCACCGCTTCGGCGGAAGACAAGATCGTCGTCACTTGGTGGTCGGGCAACGGTCACTGTCTGGAGTACGACCAGAAGAAGGTCGCGGAGTTCAACGCCAACAACCCCTATAACATCGAGATCAACTTCGTGTACAACTCCGAGAGCACCGAAACGATGCTGGCGATGGCGATCCAGTCCGATCAGGCGCCCGACATCACCGGCGGCGCGAGCTCGTCCTCTTCCTACGATCTGCAAACCTACATCGACAACGGCTATATCCAGCCTTTGAACCCGTACTTCACGGATGAGTACGTGGAAGCCACCAACGCGTATGACTTGGCGTATCAGGGCATCAACGCCTGGGGCGAGGACATCTACTGGGTGCCTACCAGCATCCGCGGCTCCGTCCGCCTGATTTACAACGTGGACCTGTTCGAGGCGGCTGGCGCGAAAGTGCCGACCACGCTGGATGAGCTGGTCGAGGCGGCGGACGTCATCACCAAGTACGGCGACGGCAAATACTTCGGCACGATCATGTGCGGCGCGTCCAGCCCGTGGGAGCGCATGTGCCGCGCCATCGCCGAGAAGAGCGGCGTCATTCCCTACGACTATGTTAACGGCAAGTTCGATTTCACGGGCTATGCGCCCATCATCGAAGCCTTCCGCAAGATCGTGGCGAACGGCTCTTTCTTCCCCGGCACCGACAGCATGAAGGTTGACCCCATGCGCGCGAATTTCGCCGAGGGTCTGGTCGGCTTCTACGGCAACGCCGCGCAGGAAGTCGGCGTGCTGACCAAGCAGTTCCCCACCAAGATGCCTTGGGCGGCTGCGTCGCTGCCGACCATCAACGGCGAAGTCAAGGGCGCTGTGGGCTATGTCATCAACCACGGCTACCAGATGATCCGCACCTCCAAGAACCCCGAAGCGACGATGAAGGTCATCGAGTGGCTGTCCAGCGAGGACTATCTGCGCGACTTCTACCTCAACGGCTACGGTCAGCCCATCACCCAGAAATGGGTGGACGAGCTGGCGAACGAAGACCTCGGCCCCATCATGCAGTTCTCGCTCCAAGAATATGATTCCATCTATCCCAAGCTGCCCGCCGTCACCCCGGAAGGCGACTTCTACGAGACCGAGCTGTGGAACCTGATTTGGAGCAGCGAGGACATCGCGACCGCGCTCCAGAACCTGACGGATTCCTACAACTACGCCTACGAGCGCGAAGTCGCCATGGGCAAGGTCAAGCGCCTGACCGTTCCGGACTTCAACATCATGAACCCCGGCGCTGGCACGCTGGTGTATTCCGACAAGTAATACCAATTGGCAAACGAGAACCGCCGCGCGGTCTGCGCGCGGCGGTTCTCCTAATGTAGGAGGGGCGAGCCGCCATGACACTGGGACGAGGAAGAAAAGTCGCGTCGTCCATGACGCTTTGGGAAAGGATCAGGACGGGGCTGGACAGCGGCGATATCACGGTCTGGCTGATGATCCTGCCGACGATCATATTGTTTTGCGCCACGGCGCTGTATCCCTTCGTATGGGTGTTCCGGTATGTTTTTTACGACTATAACGGGTTCAAGGCGTACTATGTCGGTACGTATAACTTCACGCGGTTGTTCCGCGACGCGACGTACTGGAACTCCGTGGTGCACACGTTCGAGTACGCCGGATTGAAACTGGTTCTCATCCTGCCGCTGTCGATGGGCGCGGCAGTGCTGTTGAGCAAGGCGCTCAAGGGCACGAATTTCTTCCGCGTCATCTATTTCCTGCCGACCGTTATCAGTTCGGTCATATACGGTTTGATCTGGTACTTCATTTACAGCGCGTACAACGGGCCGCTCAACGCGGTCCTCAAAAACATGGGCGTGATCCAAAACATGGTGGAGTGGCTGGGCTCGCCCGATACCGCGATGATTTCGGTCGTCATTGTGGCGGTCTGGGGCGGATTTGGCAACTATATGATACTGCTGGTGGCGGGCTTGCAGAGCATCCCGGCGGATCTGTACGAGAGCTCGAAGATCGACGGCGCGAACGCGTGGCAGAACTTCCGGTATGTCACGCTGCCCATGCTGGGCCCCATGCTCAAGGTGGTGTTGATGCTCGCCATCACCAGCGCGCTCAAGGATTACGAAGTCATCATGGTCATGACGGGCGGCGGCCCGCTGGGGCGCACCAACGTCATGTTCCTGTACATTTATTACCTGATTTTCGGCGACCCCAAGTCGCTCAACATGCGCTATCAGATCGGCTACGGCGCGGCGGCGGGGCTTGTGTCCGCGGTCATCGTGGCGATCATCACGGTGGTTTACCTGCGCATCAGCAAAAAACTCGACGATATTTACTGAAAGGAGGAAAATGTCATGAATGTCAAGACTTCCAAGCGTATATCGCTCGTCGTGCAGTACATTTTCCTGCTCCTGCTGGCGGCGTTCATCCTGTATCCGCTGCTGTACGTCGTCCTTGGCTCTTTCAAGGAAAATCAGGAACTGCTGCTGGGCGGCAGCAACATTTTCCCGCAAAAGTTTATCGTGGAAAACTATGTGG
>CAZEIC010000132.1:0-4546 GCA_964512175.1 uncultured Oscillospiraceae bacterium
GTTATCCTCACAGATCTCGAACCCGATGTACCCTTTACGGTTCGCATTGCCGTTTGCACCGTTACCCGACAGCCAGCAGCGCATGTTCCAGGGCAGCGTCTGATAGACTGCCACCGTGCCGTCGGCGAGCTTGCCGATATAGGCAGACGCGCAAACATTGCCCGCGCGGTTGTGGTGGTTACCATAATGATTCGTCCCGATCCGCCCGTCATCGGGCTGAACGTAGCGCTTGAGACATGGATTGTTTGCTCCTGTCGAGTGTACCTGGATACCAATCGGCGTCTGCCGTACGTTGGCGCGGAAACAGTCGCTGTCTAAAAAGAACAGCCTGTAAATCGTAAGCTTACGCATTTGTTGTCATCACCTCATGCTTATTGTTTTCATGCCCCGAACCGGCAGTCTGCGTTTGTCAGGCTGCCGCAATGAGTAGATCCATCCATCTTGTTGCTTCTTGCCTTTACAACTTTCGTTTGACCTTCAGCCTGCATCCGGCGCGCGCGCCCGCCGTGGCACGCACAGACAGGCTTTCAAGCGCGGTGCTGCCGTCACCGAAGCTGAATGCGAACGCGACGCCCTGCGCGTTGTACAATCCCTGTCCCTCAACGAGCACATACCCGCCAAGCACTGTGACCGTCGCACGTACGATGGGCGGGATGGTCTGCGTGCCGTAAGCGATCGCCAGAATAGGTGCGCCGGATAATGTAGAAGTGTCTTGAATGACTTTGCATCGATAATGGCTGTTCGTTGTATCGCCATTCATGTAAAGACAGAATCTTGTTTGCGTGTTGACGCGCCGTCGATCAGTTCCTGGATTGTGGGGTTCAGATCGTTGCCGATCTGGCGCGCGAACAGTAAGGCGGTGTTCTTCAGGTTGATCAGTCTGCTCTCAGTCGTAGCGTAACGTTTCCCGGCTTCCTCTGTCAGTGCCGTGTTTTCCCCCCACGCGGCGGTTGCCGTTCCCTGTGTGCGGCTGAAAAGCTCGGTGGCATTGGTTGCGCGCAACAGCGTATCGCGCAGGCGCACTTCCTTGATGCCGATCTCTTCCAGCACGGCAATGGCGCTTTCACCTTCATCGTCCAATTTTGACAGGCCCACAATGAACGCCTGAAATGCGGCGGCCGGATCTACGTCCCACAGCGTCTTGAACTCCGTAGCGCTCATTCCGGCGACCTTACCGAAATCTTCGAGCGCTTCTCCGCCGGTGGCGGAGGCGACCTCCATCTTAACCAACGCTTTGGAGAATGCGGAGCCGCCCATCTGTGCTTCGATACCAACGGACGAAAGGGCGGTGGCGAAGCCCAGAATCTGTGCTTCCGACAGTCCGACCTGATGACCGGCGCCGGCAAGGCGCATGGCCATCTCCATGATGGCCGACTCTGTGGTAGCGTAGTTGTTGCCCAGATCAACCAGTGTGGAACCGAGGTTCTGGAACAGGGACTGATCCATGTTCATGATGTTGGCAAACTTGGCCAGCGTCGAGGCTGCATGAGAAGCGACAATATCCGTGGAGTTACCCAGATCGATCATGGTACGGGCGAACTCCATCAGGTGCTCGTTCTGGATACCCAACTGACCGGCAACCGCGACGACCTCAGCGATGTCGTCAGCGGAGGATGCCACTTGGGTAGACATCTGCTCAATGTCGTCAGAAAGCTGCGCGAACTCTGCGTCCGTTGCGTCCACGGTTTTCCTTACAGAGGCAAACGCGCTCTCATAACTGATGCTGGCCTTGATTGCGGACGCGCCCAGCGCGATGATGGGCGCGGTGACTGTTCTTGTCAGTGTTCTGCCGATCTTGATCATCGTCTTACTGACGGCATCGCACTTCTTGCTGAACTCTTCGAGTGATTTCCCGGCGGCTGTCCATACAGACTTCGTGGTCTTCAGTTCCTTATTACAGGAGACAATATCCGCTTCGGTCTGTCGGACGGCGGCGCGAGCGTCGTTGAGCGCTGTTTCCGCTTCCTGTACCGCGTCGGTCGCCTCGCGGATCTTATCGTCGTCACCGACGGCCTGCGCGGCGGTCAGCTGATCACGCGCGCCTTCCAGGGCACGCTCATATTGCCGGACAGCCTGCTGCTGCAGCGTCAGCTTCTCCTGAAGCAGTGTGAGCTTTGCGGTTAATCCCGCTGCCGATTGATCAAAATCCTTGATGCCTGCAGCCGCCAACCGGAACCGGCTCTCGGCATTCCTCATCTGTTTGCCGATGCCGGCGACGGCTTGTTCGCTGCGGATGATGCTTTGCCCGGCGGCATCCCACTGCGTTTGAGAGAGGGCAAGCTGACGATTGCACTTATCAATCTCGCTGCCTGTTTCCCGTACGGCCGCCTTTGCGCCGTTCAATCGCGCCTGTGCCATTGAAAACGCGTCGGCGGCGTTCTGCGTGGACTTTTGCAGCGCGACGTTCTGCCCCTGCAGCTTGCATACTTCAGCGCACTGGTCGCGGTATTCGACCTTGACCGCATCCAGATTTGCTTTGGCGGCGATGGTTGCGGAATCGGTCTCGCCGAGCGTTTGCTTATACGTACGGTAAGCCGTCGCCGCGCTGGATACTTCCTGTTTCAGCTGTGCCTGACGGGTTTTCGCGTCCGTAAGGCGCTGGTTATAGTTGTTCTGACGGTCGTAGCATTCCTGCAGCTTACCGCTTGCCTGTGTGAGCGCACGTTCATACTGTGTGACGGCATCCTTTTGCAGGGAGAACTTCCGTTCCAGTGTGGTTAACTTCGAAGAGAGGCCGGCAGTGGTGGACTCGAACCTATCCACGCCTGCGCTCGCCAGCTTAAACGCAGACTCCGCTTCCTGTATCTGTTTCTGGATGGACTTGATGTTACGCGTGAAGTTATCGCTGTTCAGCGATAACGAGACGACAAGGTCGCGGAGCGTTTCGCTCAAGACTTCTCACCTGCCAATCTGTACATAATGAAAGAGCGGCCATATTGATCGCTCCTATCAGGGCTTCACATTTTCCCACACTTCGTCGATGTATTTCGGACGGGGTATTGTTTTCGCCTTCTCGCGGCTGGCGTTCCATGCACGGACGCGCAGGAAACCGAGCATGTCCATTTCGTCAATCTCCTTCATGCGCCATCCGTTTTCGAAGAGTGAGTTATAGGTTGAAAAGATGAAGTCATGCAGCGTCAAGCGGGAGCCGTCGTCTCCGTCGCCTTCGCTGACGGTAGCTCCGTCCCCGCCTTCGTAGGGAATTCGTTCAGAATCTCCGTGGTCTGGGTCTGTACTGCCATAAGCGCCAGCGCGATATCGTGCATCAGCCGATCCACAGGGTAGCCATCCAATACATCATCCGGCGTGAACTGGTTTCCGAACAGTAAACAAAACCATTGGATCAGCACGTCCATCGCGTCCGGCAGCGAAACCTGTTGATTCTCCGGGATCGTCTCGCCCTTGACAGCGGTATTAGCCAGCGTGACGATACGACTGTACATATGGGCGGCGGGTTCCATTTCCCGGAGAGCACGACCGGAGATATAGTCGACCGTGTACTTCCTATCCTTCAGGGTACAGGTGATCATACAGGACTCCTCCTAACGGGTATGAATAACCTCACAGGGCTTGGCCATAAGAGGCGTTTGGTTAAGTGTGAGCCAAAGGGCTTCTCATGAATGAACAGGCACGCTCCGTTTTGAAGCGTGCCTGTTTCGTCCGAACCGATTGTTATCGTCAGGTGACAGCGGGCGTGAAAGTCGGCTCATAGACCGACTGTAGGAAGGTGGTGCCGGTTTCGGCGGTGAAGCCGTTCTCATCCTCGTCCGCCACCGCCTGATAGCGTCCGTCATGCGTACGCTTGATGGCCTTCCACTCGATCTCGCCTGTCTGGCGGTTGAGGGTTTTGCCTTCTTTGGTCGCGTAGCTCTCTGTCACGGGTTTTGCCCGCACCTTGTAGAGCCAGACATAGCGGAACTTGTGGTTGGACTTCTCCGATTTGAAGCCGACGGCGAAGTAGCCTGGCGTATCGGATGCGTTGCGGATCAGCACGCCGTTGTCGTCGATACTGTTCCCGAAGACCATTTCCTGAATGCTCAACGGCACGTCCGCCATTTTGGTCTTGAAGGTCAGTTCGGGATCGGGATACAGCACCGAGAATTCCACATCGTCGGCGTACTGTACGTCCGGGTCAGCGTTGTCCGGGGTAATAGACGCTTCAATAGCGCCCGCGACCAGCTGCAGGGCGCCGTAGGTGTGCGTCGCCTCGGTATCTGCCGTAAGCGGCGCGATGACCATGTTCTTGAGACCCACGGTCGAAGAAACCGAAGGAGATGCGGTAGGAGCCGTAACAGGCATTTTGTTTTCCTCCAATCGTTATTTGAGAAGCGCATCACGAAGAATGCCCTTCATGATTGTGTAGGCCTCGTCCACGTGCGTGTCAAAGGCCGGTCGGACAAAGGGATGAGCTGGCGCGGGAGCCGGACCGCCGTGCCCGTGCTCCACGGGATTTGCGTAGTACGCGCCCTTTTCTTTGTGATGCACGCCGATGGTGATGGCTTTGCCGCCCATACGGTGCGTTTTCACTTTTCCGGTACGGATGCTG
>CAZEIC010000133.1:0-4475 GCA_964512175.1 uncultured Oscillospiraceae bacterium
TGCTGGAAGCCGACAAAATCGAGCTTGCGCGCGAGCTGATGGACAAGGCGAAGAAGAAGGGCGTGAGCCTGCTTTTGCCGGTGGACACCGTGGCGGCGGACAGCTATTCCAATGACGCGAAAACCCAGATCGTCGACGCGATGTGCGTGCCCGCCGATTACGAGGGGCTGGACATCGGCCCGCGCTCGCGCGAGCTGTTCGCAAACGAAATCAAGTCCGCCAAGACCGTCGTGTGGAACGGCCCGATGGGCGTGTTTGAGTTCCCGAACTTCGCGGCGGGCACGGAAGCCAAGGCGCTCGCGGAATCCGACGCCGTGACGATCGTCGGCGGCGGCGACAGCGCGGCGGCGGTCGTGCAGCTGGGCTACGGCGACAAGATCTCGCACATCTCGACCGGCGGCGGCGCGTCGCTGGAGTTCTTGGAGGGGCTGGTGCTCCCGGGCGTGGCGGCGCTCAACGACAAGTAAGTAAAAGCGAAGGCAGGGGCGGGGAATCCTCCCCGCCCTCCTTCCATTTATATGTGGAGGCGTTCGATATGCGTACACCCATCATCGCGGGCAACTGGAAAATGAACAAAACGCCGGACGAGGCGGCGGCGCTGGTAACAGCGCTCGCGCCGCTGGTGAAGGACGCGGAAGCGACGGTCGTCGTGTGCGTCCCGGCGGTGGACATCGCCGTCGCGGCGCAGGCGGCAAAGGGCACGAACATCCACGTCGGCGCGCAGAACGTCCACTGGAAGGCGGCGGGCGCGTACACGGGTGAGCTTTCCTGCGACATGCTCAAGGCGGCGGGCGCGGAATACGTCATCATCGGGCATTCCGAGCGTCGGCAGTATTTCGGCGAAACCGACGAAACGGTCAACCTGCGCGTGCGCGCGGCGGTCGCGGCGGGGCTGTGCCCCATCGTGTGCGTCGGCGAGCGCAAGGAGCAGCGCGAGGCGGGATACACGGACGCGCTGGTGGAGTACCAGACGCTCATCGCGCTGACCGGGCTGACCAAGGAAGAAGTCGCCGGGCTGGTCATCGCCTACGAGCCCGTCTGGGCAATCGGCACGGGGCTGACGGCGACTGACGAACAGGCGAACGAGACGATCGCCGTCATCCGCGCCGCCGTCGCGCGCGCCTATGGCAGCGATACGGCGGACAAGCTGCGCATCCAGTACGGCGGCAGCATGAACCCGGGCAACGCGCACGGCTTGATGGAGCAGCCCGACATCGATGGCGGGCTGATCGGCGGCGCGTCGCTCAAGCCGGAGGATTTCGCCAAGGTCGTGCATCACAAGTAATGGTCGGATACTTCTGCAAAAAGTGTAAAACGGATAACGCCGCGCCCGCCTGCGCGACCTGCGGGGCGCGGCTTTCGCCCAAAACGGCGCGCGTGCTGTTCCGCGAAACGCGGCTGCCCGCGCTCGACGGCGCGGCGTGGAAGGGCGCGGTCACGGTGCTCGTGATCGCCGTCCTGCTTTTGCTGCTCGCGCTGCTGTGCTGCGAGTTCGCGCTGGGCGGCGCGGCGTCGGTGTCGCGGCTGGCGACGGGCGCGCTCATTCCCGCCGTGCTGCTGGCGCTCGTTTGCGGCGCGGGGCTAATCTTGGGAGTGTTGATCGCGCAGGGGCGCGAGGAAAACTACTACATCCTCGACGAGCAGGGCGCGCACGTACAGACATGGGTGCGCGACCAGCGCGTGAAGTGCCTCGCGCGCATGCAGTCCTACGCCCAGTGCAAGAAAACGCGCGCGCAGGACGCGGCGGGGCAGACGCTCGTGATGGTCGAAAACCGCTGCCTGCCGTGGACGGACGTGCGGCGCGTCGAATACAGGCGCGGGCGCGTGCTGCTCTACGCCGCCGCCTCCTCGCCGAGCATGAGCCCCCGCCCGCCCGAGGAGGACATGGAGGGCTTGACGCGCTTTCTGGAGCTCAAGCTCAAGCAAGCTGCGAGAAAGAAATAACAGGAGGCGACGATATGCTGACCGCGGGCTTTATCGCGAAGCTGCTCGATCACTCGACATTGCAGCCCACGCTCACCCGGGACGACATCCAAAAAGGCTGCGAGCTGGCGCTCGCTTACAACACCGCGACGGTCTGCGCGCGCCCGGACGACATGGACTTGGTCGCGCGGCTGCTGTCGGGCAGCGACGTCGCGCCCTGCACGGTCATCGGCTTCCCGCACGGCGCGACGACGACCGAATCCAAGTTTTTCGAGGCGAAGCAGGCGCTGGACACGGGCTGCCGCGAGCTGGACATGGTCATCAATATCGGCAGGCTGCTGCACGGCGAAGAAACGTTCGTGGAGGATGAGATCAACGCGCTCGCGAGCCTCGCGCATCAGGGCGGCGCGCTGCTCAAGGTCATCCTCGAAACCTGCTACCTGACGGATGAGCAAAAGCGCGCGGCGTGTATGATCGCCGAGCGCGCGGGCGCGGACTTCGTCAAGACCAGCACGGGCTACGGCACGCACGGCGCGACGCTCGCCGACGTGCGCCTGATGCGCGCGAGCGTCTCCCCCGCCGTGCGCGTCAAAGCGTCGGGCGGTATCCGCGATCTGGATACAGTCCTGTCGGCATACGCCTGCGGCGCGGCGCGCTGCGGCGTATCGGCGACCAAGAACATCATGGAAGAAGCCATCAGGCGCGAAAAGGAAGGCACGCTCGCCTTGCCGGACGCGCTCGCAGACATGCACGGAGGGTATTGAAAACAGAGTGAAAACGTTATCCTTTTTGAAAGCGCAGGACATGACGACCGGCAAACCCATGAGCCGGCTCATCGCTTTTTCCGTTCCCCTGTTGATTGGCAACATCGCCCAGCAGCTCTACGGCACGGTGGACGCCATCGTGGTCGGCAACTACATCGGCGATTCGGCGCTCGCCTCGGTCGGCGCGGCGGGACCGATCGTCAACCTGCTGCTCGTATTGCTGGTGGGCATCTCGGTCGGCGCGTCCATCATGGTCTCGCAGTACTTCGGCGCGCGCGATAAAGAATCGCTCTCGCACACGGTCGGCACGGCGCTGACGCTGACGTTCGTCGCCTCGGTGCTCATCGCGATCGCGGGCGCGCTGATCGCGCGTCCGGCGTTGACGCTGCTCAAAACGCCGCCCGAGCTGCTCGACGGCGCGACGGAATACCTCGTCGTCATCTTCGTGGGCATCATCGGCTGCGCGTACTACAACATCCTCTCGGGCATCCTGCGCGGGCTGGGCGACTCGGTGCAGCCGCTGATTTACTTGCTGATCGCCACCGTGCTCAACATCTTTCTGGATATCCTGTTCGTCGCGACGTTCCACATGGGCGTGGCGGGCGTGGCGTACGCGACGATTATCGCGCAGGCGATTTCGGCGGCGCTGTGCATGTACCGGCTGCTGCACGACAAGGAGCGCATCGCCTTCAAAAAGCGCATGCTCAAGCTCGACGGCGCGCTCACCAAGCAGCTTCTGTCGCTGGGCATGCCCTCGGGCGTGACGCAAGCGATTTTCGCGATGTCCGCCATCATGGTGCAGTCGCTGACGAACAGCTTCGGCGAGGCGGTCATCGCCTGCAACGTCGCCATCATGCGCGTGGACGGCTTCGCCATGATGCCCAACTTCACGTTCGCCGCCGCCATCACGACCTTCGCCGGGCAAAACATCGGCGCGCGGCAGCTCGACAGGGTGGATCAGGGCACGCGCGACGGTCTGAAGCTCGGGCTGCTCACGTCGCTCGTGCTCACGGGCTGTATCCTGATTTTCGGTCGGGCGATGATATCGCTGTTCACAAGCACCGACGCGGTGATCGATTTGGGCGTGCAGGGGCTGCGCATCCTCGCCGCCGGGTACATCGCCATGTCGGTCACGCAGGTGCTGGGCGGCACGATGCGCGGCGCGGGCGACACAGTCACGCCCATGTGGCTGTCCATCGTGACGACCGTCGTCATCCGCGTGCCGATCGCGTACCTGCTGGTCGCGCTCTCGCGCACGGAGGCAAACCCCCTCGGCGACCCGCGCATGCTCTTTGCGTCGCTGCTGATTTCGTGGGTGCTGGGCATGCTGCTGCACATCGTGTTCTACCGCATCGGAAAATGGCGCGGCAAAAGCATTGTGAAAGAGGAAGCACCTGTGGTATAATTAGTTGTTGACTAACAACGACTCTGTTAAGGAGGAAACCATCATGCAATACTCCAGAGAAGTGGAAGAAATGGTCTGCGTGAAGAAGGGGCCTAACCACGGTCCCGCCCCCATCCCCGAGGAGGGGCGCTGGGTACAGTCCAAGGAGATCAAGGACATCTCCGGGCTTACGCACGGCATCGGCTGGTGCGCGCCGCAGCAGGGCGCGTGCAAGCTCACGCTCAACGTCAAAAAGGGCGTCATCGAGGAAGCGCTGGTCGAGACGCTCGGCTGCTCGGGCATGACGCACTCCGCCGCCATGGCGGCTGAATTCCTGCCGGGGAAGACGATCCTCGAGGCGCTCAACACCGACCTCGTGTGCGACGCCATCAACACCGCCATGC
>CAZEIC010000134.1:0-4449 GCA_964512175.1 uncultured Oscillospiraceae bacterium
GCTGTACTTGTCGAACAGCTCGGTGTTGCAGTACAGCATGGAGCACGCCTTGGTGTAGGGCAGCTCGTACACTTTTCCGTCAAAGGTCATGTCGGTCAGCGTACCGCCTTCGATGCGGGCTGAGATGTCATCGGTCAGGTAATCGTTGAGCGGCATGATGTCGCCGCTGCCGACCAGATTCCACAGCACGCCGCCAGCATTCCAGTAGAACACGTCCGGCAGGCTATCGCTCAGAGCCAAGGTCTCGCCCTTATCCTTCCAAGCGTTTGCTTCGTTCCAATCAACTTCTACCTTGATCCAAGGATAGGCTTCCTCAAACTCAGCCAGCGTTTTCAAGAAAGGCGCGCGATTGGCTTCGCTTTCGGCCGACCAGATCGATCCGAGCGTCAGGGTGACTTCTTCGTGCTCCTCGGCAGTGGCAAAGGAAGCAAACGACAGCACCATGACGACAGCCAGAACCAAAGACAGTAACTTTTTCATGGGTATCCTCCTCCAATTCGATTCTGCGCAAGCTTATGCGCAATAAACATACTATAGCATTCCCGAAAAAGGATTCAATCCCCCAAAGTATACATTCATCCCAAAAAAATATAGGGCAACAGCGTACGAAGGAAGATACAAGCAAGCGCGAAGCAAACGTAGCGAAATGCAGCATTTTGCCTCATGAGGTCGTCATCGCGAAAAACTAGACCATAAACGAAAAACCCCTCAAACCGTTACGGTTCAAGGAGCTTTACTGGAGCTGATGATGAGATTCGAACTCATGACCTCATCCTTACCAAGGATGTGCTCTACCGACTGAGCTACATCAGCGTTCCGCGCGGACAACGACGGTATTATACACAAGATCGGGCATATTTGCAACAGGAAATTTTCCGGAGTAAATTCCAAAGGTATAAATTTCCATACTTTCAGCGCCCGTGTACATTTGGTCATCCGTTGACAGAAGCGCGCTCGCTTGCCCGCCGATACAGCGCCGCGAGCGCCGTCATCAGAAGCATGACCAACAGCTGCAGCGACAGCAGATACGCGGCGTAGCCCCGTCCGGCGAGCCAGTACAGTGGGGTCGTGGGCGGCGGCGCGCGTAAAAACAGGTAGTTCGTGCCCGCGACGCGGTTGACGGCGGATACGAGCACCAGAAAGGCGTCCAGCCAGAGCAGGGCCGCGCGCGGGTCGGCGGGCGGCGGCATGCCCGTTCGCCAGAGAAAGAGCGGTGCGAGAACGATTCCCACGTGCAGCTGGAAAAACGCGAGGCGCATCAGGCGCGGGAACGGGTTATGGATGATCGCCGGAAAGAGCAGCGCGCACAGGGCGCAGGGCGCGCCCAACAGCAGCGAGAGCGCGTAGAGCGTGCGGTTTCGCGTCCACAGCATCGGCGCGCTGAGCACGCCCATCGCGCCGCAGAGGTGCAGTGGAAGCGCCGTTCCCGGCGTGAGCTGGCCCGCCCGTCCGAGCAGGAGGAGCTGAACGCCCATCGACAGCCAGATCACCGCCCCCAGCGTCGCGGCGAAGCGCCGCGCGCGCCGCGCGTCGCCCGTCGCGCGAAGGAGCCATACGCCCCAGAGCAGAAGCAGGAGCCATTGCATGCGAATCGACCTCCGGATGTGGCGCTGCCGATAGCTTGCGCAGGGGAATACGGCGCTACCCGCCTTTGCTTTTCTTTGCGGCGTCTGGTATACTGGAAAGGCCTTTAAGCGCCCGAACCATGCTTGCCGCGAAGGAGGATGAGCCATGCGGCACGCCCCTCGCCTTCTGTCACGCGCGGTCGCCTGTCTCCTGCCACTGCTACTCATGCCCCTTTTCGCCTTCGCGGAGGTGCGCAGCTGCACGCTTCTGGACACGGCGTTTTCCATGCTGGAAAAGGACAACGTCATGCTGGAGCGCTACTGCGACTTCTGCCAGAACCTGACCGTCGCGCGCTACGAGCTTGGCGCGCCCTACTACTTCGGCGGGCGCAACGCGCGCTCTTTGCTCAAGCCGCGCTTCCCCCAGCAGACCACCAACTACTACCGCGCCGGTCGGCGCTACCTGTACGGCTTCGACTGCACGGGCTACCTGCGCTGGGTGATGCGGGAAGCGGGCCTATCGCGCTATCCCTCCATTTCCGCCCTGCTGGGCGAGAGCGAGGACGACGGCATTCTGGAGGGGCGCGACGCGTCGCAGTGGCATACCTTCTTTCGCGTGGGCGATCTGCTGGCCGTCGATCACGGCTATTTCCATATCCTGATGTATGTGGGCACGCTGCGCGAGTATGGCGTCACCGAGGCGCTCGCGCCGGAGCTCAAGGACTATCTGGATCATCCGCTGATGATCCACTGCGGCTACAACCCCTTCTACACCGACCGCTACGCGGCCTACATCAAGGAAAAGGGCTACAAGAACACCCTCCCGCCCGACGGCGGCGTGACGGTGTCGCTCGTGGGCGTGGAGGAAGCGCCGCATAGCCGCGAGGACCGCGGCAAGACGTTTTTCTACTTTGAGCTGCTGGGGAGGCCGCTGCCGGTGTTTTCACTGGCAAATTGCACGCGCATGGCGTGGATCCCCATCGAGGAATGACGACAAACGATATATAATGTTTAACGATAATACTTCGACGTCGCGCCCGTCTGCGGCGCGAGGCGCTCGGCGCTGATGATGTCGCGGTTTTTCGTGACGTTGAGCACGAGGCCGATGCCGGCCATGTTCGTCACCAGATTGCTCCCGCCGTAGCTCAGGAATGGGAGCGGGATGCCCGTGACGGGCATGAGGCCCGTCGTCATGCCGATGTTCTCAAAAACGTGGAACAGCATCATCGCCATGACGCCAATGATGACCATCTGCCCGAAACGGTCGGTGGCGTAGCGCGCGAGGTAGAGCATGCGCAAAATCAGCATCAGGTAGCACAGGATCACGAACATGCAGCCCCAGAAGCCGAACGCCTCGCCGATGGTGGAAAAAATAAAATCCGTCCAGTCCTCGGGCACGTAATCCAGCTGGCTGAAGCTGCCCTGCACAAACATCCCCACGCCGCTCAAGCCGCCGGAGCCGATGGCGATCTTGGAGTTGTTGACCTGATAGGTCGCGTTCTCGTCCACGAGGGCGGGGTTGACGAACGACAAAATGCGCGTGAGGCGGTAGTTATCGGTGCCGGAGGCCATGGTGACGGTGTAGAGCACGGCGATGGCGATGGCGCCCACGGCGATGATCGCGCCCAGCGTGCGAAGCCGCGCGCCGCCGAAATAGATCATGATGCCGAACACGAAGATCATGACCATGACCGAGCCCATCTCGCCCTGCAACAGCGTCAGCGCCCACGGGATCGCCATCAGCGCGGCGATGCGCATCGCGCCCGACCACGAGCCCAGCGGGTCTGTGTTGCGTTCGAGGAATTTGGCGGTGACGATGATGCAGGCGAGCTTGACGAACTCCGAGGGCTGCAGCGTGTAGCCCCAAATGACGTCGATCCACGCGCGCACGCCCGTCGCCTGTCCGGCCAGAGCGACCAACAGCAGCAGGCAGGCAGCGTAGTAGAAGAATGTGGAGCGGCGGCGGATGAACTCGTAGGGGAAATAGGTGATCACGCCGATGACGACGGGCGAGATCAGCAGGAAGATGGCCTGCCGAAGCCCGTAGTAGGAGGCGACGATGTAGTTGAGCAGCGTGTCCTCCGTTTCCGACGAGGTGGAAAAGGCCGCGATGGAAACGCAGAGCACGCCGAACGTCGCCAGCGCGAACACCAGCAGCGTGAGGGTCTTGTCAAAATGCGGGCGCGAGCGCCGCGAGGTGCCGATGAAGGTCATGGAACGTCTCCTTTGTCATATGGGAGCGCGCGCGGGTCTCACACGCCTAGCTGCGCGCCCCTGTGGAAGAAGCGGCGCTTTCTTTCAAGCACCGGCATGGGCACGTACTCGCCTAAAAAGCGGCTGCATACGCGCTCCATCGCCTCCTGCGCGGGACAGCGCTCGCCCATGAAGCTCTCGTGGCGGCTGAGCGCGCGCAGCACCGCCATATCGTCGGGCAGGAAGCCCAAAAGCGGCACGTCCAGCGTGTTGGCGACGACCTGCGGAGAATACTGGTCGCCGCTGCGAACGAGCTTGGGGATGACGCGGTTGACCACGAGCATGGGGCGGGGCTTATGCTGCGCCTCCAGCAGGGCCACCATGCGCTCCGCGTCGCGGATGGCGACGTCGTCCGGGGTGACGACGAGCAGGCAGCGATCCGACGCCGGGACGACGTTTTTCAGCCCGCGCGCGATGCCCGCCGGGGCGTCCATGAGCACGTAGGCGCAGCGCTTTTTGAGCTTGCGCGCCACCTCGCTCAAGTCCTCGGCGGTGAGCTGGCCCACGGTGGCGAGCTGGGAGGCCGGCAGCAGCGAGAGCGCGGGCTGCTGAACGCTCTGGATGAGCGCGTAGCGCAGCTTGCAATCCTTCCGCGCGACGTCGAGCACGTCGTAGACGACCTTGTTTTGCA
>CAZEIC010000135.1:0-4420 GCA_964512175.1 uncultured Oscillospiraceae bacterium
GTCGAGCCTTTTTTGCGCGTCGCGGAAATACAGCGCGAACACGCCCTTTTCCACGGGCAGCGCGCACAGCGCCGCGAGCGCGAGCAGGAACGGCGCGAGGACCGGCAGCAGGGAGAGATACAGCGCGTGCTGCTTCAATAGCAGGACGATGATAATCAATAATAAGAAGAATATTGCATACAACCGCTTGATGCGCGCCGTGACGACCAGCGGTTTGACCGCCTTTTGCCGCCGGAGGGCACGGTAGCAAGTGAGCGCCGCCGCCGCGCAGGCGCAGGCAATCGCGGCAAGCAGCAGGAAAACGGTCTGCCCTGCGCTTTCCACGTATAGGATGTTCGCCGCGAGCAGCAGCGCAGACGCGCACGCGCCAGGAACGAACGCGCGTACCCGCTGCCGCCAGAGTGTGCGCGCGTAGCCTTGAAACTGGTAGCTCTCCAGCTGGAAATAATGCGCGCAGGGGCGCGCGAGCAGCGCCGCGCAGACGGGCGGCGCGAGCGTCAGCAGCCAGAAAGCAATATCGCCTATCACCGTTTACGAAGCCCCCTCTTTGTAAAACACTTCGAGGATGCGAACGAACCGCTGCCATTGCGCGAGATACGCGAAGTGGTCGCCCTCGATGACCGCAAGTCCGGCGTTGGGCATTTCCTTTTCCATGATCTTGCCCAGTTCAAGCGGCGTTTCGGTATCGTCATTGCCCCAGACGAGCAGCGTCGGCGCTTGGATTCGGGGCAGCAGCGGGCGCAAATCCAGCGAGACAATCTTGACGAACGTTTTGCGCATATCGGCGTCCAGCGCGTTGTAATCCGCCGAGCCATAGCGCTGGCGCAGGGATTCGAGCGTCTTTTCGACCGCGCCGCGCAAAAGCGGCAGCCGCGCTAGGCTCTCGGCGAGCTTCTTCTTTCGCCGATACGCCTCGGAACGCTTCTTTTGCTCGGCGGTCTGCTCGCGCTTCACGCCCGCGCACCCCGTAAGCGCGAGCGTCTTGACGACCTCTGGATGATTCGCCGCCAGATACAGCGCCACGCGCCCGCCGAAGGAATGCGCGACGATATCGCACGGCGCGATCTCCAGCGCGCGCATCAGCGCCAGCGTCATATCCGCGAACTCCGGCACGCCCCACGGTTCGGGCGGTCTGCCGGACTTGCCGTGCGCCGGAAAATCGACGAGCACGCAGCGCCTTTCGCCGGACAGCGCGCGCGCGATCGGCTCGAAATGCTCGCCCGAGCAGCCCCAGCCGTGCAAAAACAGCACGGGCGCGCCCTGCTCGCCCACGATTCGGTACGCGACCGATACGCCCATCACGGTCATTTCCAAGCGGCGCACGCCCCCTTCTTGCAAGTATATGGCGACTTCGCGCGCGTCATACGCGCAGGATATAGCGGCATTTCTGCTCTGACCCCGCGCACAGCGCACGATACGCCTTGGGCACGGGCGCGATGCGCTCCAGCGTGCAGCCGAGCTTTTCGCAGGTCTTGCGCGAGGGCATGTTTTGCACGTCGGTGGTGATCACGACGCTGTGCAAGCCCAGCGTTTTGAAGAACGGATCGAGCAGCGCGCACGCCTGCGCCGCGTAGCCGTGCCCACGAAACTCGGGATGAACGCGGTAGCCGATGTGCCCCAGATAATACAGTTCAGGGCTTTCCCCGAGGCGCAGGCTGATATACCCCGCCTTGGCGCGCGGCTGATGCGTATAAATCAGGAAGGTGTACCCGCCCGTGATGCCGTTGCGCTCGTCCGCGAGGTCCTCGCCCGTCAATTCCAGCGATATGCCGTCGCCGTCCAACACCAGCTTGCGAAAGCGCCCCGAAAACAGCTTCTTGAAAAACACTCGTCCGCCCGTCCATACAGAAGTCTCCGCCGATTCGGCGCATGGTAGATTGTAACACAGCGACTATCATGTTGCAAGCGCGGACGCTTGCATTTTGCGCGGCGAATTGGTATGATGTGGATGCAAGACACGTTTTCTGTACGAAAGGATCGCTCGTATGCCGCCGTCTTTCTTCGCGCGCAGGCAATTAGTCGCACTGGCGCTCGCGCTCGGCGCGGGCGTATGGCTTGGCGTTCAGTGTTCGCCGCCGCCCGTCTGGCTGCTATGCGGATTGGCGCTGGCGCTTTCGCTGTGCGTTCTTTTACGGCTTCGCGGCGCGCGTATGCTTCCGGGCGCGGCGTGCGCGGCGCTGGTCATCGGGCTGCTGCTGGGCGGGCGCGCCGTGTCCCCCGCGCTGCCGCCCAAGGGCAAGTTCGCGTTCGAGGCGACCGTTGAGGGCGACGCGCTGGCGCGCGAAAACGGCAGCGTGCGGTGTTATCTGGAGAATGTGACAAGAGACGGCGAGCTTCTCGGGCGCGCATACTGGACATATTACCCAAGCGACGATACCGCAATCCTGCCGACGGACGGACAAATCGTGCGGTTTACCGGTTCTGTCTATCATCCGTCCGGGCAAGTCAACCCGTTCGGATTCGATTTCAAGCTGTATCTGCTGCGGTATGGCGTATCGTTCGGCATATCCGGCGCGGAAGCGCTCGTGATCGATGAAAACCCCGATCCTTCATGGAAGAACAAATTGTTCGCGGTTCGAAGGCGCGCGGGCGAGCGCTTGGACATGCTGTTTGGCGAGGAAGGGCAGCTCGCGCGCGCGTTGCTGCTCGGCGATAAAAGCGATTTGCCCGAGGACATGCGTCAGTGGTTCTCGCGCTCCGGGCTCGCGCATATCCTGTCGGTTTCCGGGCTGCACGTCGGGCTGTTGATGGCGTTCTTGCTGCGGCTGCTCAAGCCGCTGCGCGCGTCGCCCGTCGTGTTACTCCTCCTGATGAGCGCGGTCACGTTGGCATACTGCGCGTTCCTTTCCTTTCAAGCGCCCGTCGTGCGCGCGTCGGTGCTGCTGCTCTGCTCGCTGCTGGCGCGCGCGTGCTTTCGCCAGCCAGACCCTTTGACGACGCTCTCGCTGGCGTTCATTCTTATCCTGCTCTTCAACCCGCTGGAACTGTTCGCGCCCGGCTTCCAGCTATCGTTTTCGGCGGTGTTGGGCATCGTGCTGCTGGGCGACCGTATGGGCGTTCTGACGCGGCGTGTCAAGAGCGCGTGGAAGCGGCGCGTCGCCACGGACTATATGACTTGCGTCAACGCATCCGTCGGCGTGCTGCTGCCCTCGTGCGCGCATTTCGGGCAGTTCTCGGTGATCGGACTGTTCATCAATCCGTTTGCTTGCCTCGCGGTCGCGCCCATGATGATCGGCTGCCTCGCCGCGTTGCTTTCCAGCTTTGTCAGCGTGCCCGTCGCGCAAGCGCTCGCAGTGCCCGTGCAGTTCCTGATGCGCCTGTTCCTCGCCATGGCGCGGACATTTGGCGACCTCTCGTTCGCCGCGCTCCCGGCGCAAGCCCCGCCGTGGCCGACCGCCGTCGCGATCATCCTAACGGTCGTGATGCTCACGCGCTTCGTGTTGATCAATACGCGCATGCGCGCCGTGATCATTGCGCTTGCGGCGGTCTTCGCGCTTGTCGCCACGCAATGTATGGCAAACCGCGACGTGCGCTATACGCAATTCAGCGCCGGAAACGCGGACGCCGCCGTCATCGAGGACGGCAATACCACCTTTGTCATCGACGCGGGCGAAAACGGCGGCGACCTCGTCAATTACCTGCTTGCAAACGGCAGGCGCGTTGACACGTTGTTTCTGACGCATCTGCACATCGACCACACCGGCGGGCTCGCCGATTTGCTCGACGCGCGCGTGCGCATAGACCGCATCGTCGTCCCCGAGCGCGCGTGCGAGCAGGACGTTTCTCCTATCTATATCGCGCTGCTGGAGCGCGCGCGTGAGGCGGGCATTCCCGTGACCGAGGTCGCGCGCGGCGACAGCGTTTCCTCCGAACGCGTGCGCATCGACGTGCTCTGGCCGATTACCGGGACGGTTCGCGCGGATCACGATGCCAATGATTACTCGCTCGCGCTGCTGTGCGAATTGGACGGCGTGACGCTGTTGAACGCGGGCGATCTCTCCGGCATCTATGAGCGTTATGCCGCGCGCCCCGCGGACATTCTCAAAATCGCGCATCACGGCAGCCGCAACAGCACGTCCGAGGCGTTTCTTGCCGCCGTCCATCCGCGGGTCGCGCTGCTTTCGACCTCGGGAAGGCAGTATATGCCCTCGCCTGTCGTCACGGAACGGCTGGCAGGCATCGCAACTTACCGCACGGACGTTTCGGGCGCGGTCATCGTGACGATTCGCGAGAACGCCGCCCAGATCGCGGGCTTTCTGCGAGGCGGTGACGATCCTTGAAAAAAAACGCTCGAATTTATGGTTGACAAACCGGGTGTCCATCAGTATAATTACACCTGTTGCCATTGGCAACAAGCCTGCGGTCGTGGCGGAATCGGCATACGCGCACGTTTGAGGGGCGTGTGGTTAACACCGTACGA
>CAZEIC010000136.1:0-4321 GCA_964512175.1 uncultured Oscillospiraceae bacterium
AATGATTTTCTATGTCGAGGACGATGCGAGCATCCGGGAGCTTGTTTTGTATACGCTGAATCAGGCGGGCTTTCAAACGCGCGGCTTCGCGTCGGGCGAAGGGTTTTTGGACGCTTGTCGCGACGACCAGCCCGAGCTTGTGCTGCTGGACATCATGCTGCCGGGCACGGACGGCTCGGCGCTGCTCAAAGCGCTCAAAAGCGACCGGGCGACGCGGGATATCCCGGTCGTCATGCTGACCGCCAAGGGCACGGAGTATGACAAGGTCGTCGGGCTGGACGCGGGCGCGGACGATTACATGGTCAAGCCCTTTGGCATAATGGAGCTTGTGTCGCGCGTGCGCGCGGCGCTCCGGCGCGGCGCGCCGAAAGCACGGGGCGCGGCGCTTGCCTGCGGCGACATTCGGCTGGACACCGACATGCACGCGGCGTTCGTATCGGGCGAACCGCTTTCGCTGACACTCAAGGAATACGAGCTGTTGCGGCTGATGATGGAGAACCCGGGGCGCGCGTTCACGCGCGAGCAGCTGCTGTCCGTCGTGTGGGGCGGCGAATACTATGGCGGCACGCGCACGGTGGACGTGCATGTGCAGACGCTCCGGCAAAAGCTGGGCGATGCGGGGAACGCCGTGGAAACCGTGCGCGGCGTGGGCTATCGGCTGGGAGGGCGTGCGTGATGCGCAAGAAATGGTTCGCCAGCATGGCGCTCGCGGCGGGGCTTTCCGTGCTGCTCGCCGCCGTATTGATTCTTGTTTCGCTCAACGCAGCGTCCGTCCGCCGCACAGAAAACGCCAACCTGACGGAGGCGCGCGCGCTGGCGGCGGCGCTGGAAAGCGGCGAGGATGTGCGTGTCTACCTCGCGCTGTCCGCGAAAAACGGCGCGCGCGTCACGCTGCTTGCCCAAAACGGCACGGTGCTTGCCGACAACGTAGCACGGACGGACGCGATGGAAAACCACCTCGACCGCCCGGAGTTTCAGGCGGCGATCGCGCGCGGCGAGGGCGCGGCGAGACGCGATTCCAAGACGCTGGGCGAGCAATATGTCTACTGCGCGGTGAGAATGAACGACGGCAGGCTCGTGCGCGTCGCGCGGTCGCTGCGCACCGTGACGGGGCTGCTCTATGATATCGGCGGCACGCTGGCGCTCGTCGTGCTGTCGACGCTGCTGCTGGCGACGGCGTTTGCGCTCGCGACGGCGAAGCGTTTTGTGAAGCCGCTGCTTGCGATCGATCTGGAACATCCCGAGGACAACGTCGCGTATGATGAGCTAACGCCGCTACTCAAGCGCATTGCCGAGCAAAAGCGCGACCTGCGCGAGCAAGTCCGGCAGATGGAGGTCAGCCGCAACCAACTGGCGGAGATCACCAAGGCGATGCGCGAGGGCTTGGCGGTGCTCGATAGGCACGGGCATATCCTGTCATTGAACGACAGCTCCCGAACGCTGCTGGACGCGGGCGACGGCGATTACATCGGGCGGCATGTCTATGAAATGTACCGCGACGTTCAGTTCACCGAAGCGCTCCGCAAGGCGCAGGACGGTCAGGAAGCGTCGTTTACCGCCGATATATCGGGCAGGCATCTGGAGCTGCGCGTCGCGCCCGTCGCGCCGTCCGGCGCTGTCGAAGGGTTCGTGCTGCTGATTGTGGACGCGACGGAAAAGTATGATGAAGAAGAAACGCGCCGCGAATTCACCGCGAACGTCTCCCACGAACTCAAAACGCCGCTGACGGCGATTTCGGGGTATGCCGAAATCATGCAAAACGGCGTGGCGAAGGACGAGGACATGCGCGCGTTCGCGGGGCGCATCTACAAAGAAGCGCGGCGCATGACCGCGCTCGTGCAGGATATCCTGCGCCTGTCGAGCCTCGATGAAAACAACGTCGCGCTGCCCGCAGAGCGCGTGCGCCTGCAAGCCATCGCGCGGGAGGCAATCGATTTGCTCGCCGCGGAAGCCGATGAAAAAGGCGTGCGCGTAACGTTGGAAGGCGAGGGCGGCGACATTCGCGCGGCGCGCGAGCTTGCGTTTGAAATCCTCAAGAACCTGATCGACAACGCGATTCGCTACAACGTCCCCGGCGGCTCTGTGCGCGTGACGCTGGACGGAACGACCGCCCGCGTGGCGGACACGGGCGTGGGCATCTAGCCCTACGACCAAGAACGGGTCTTCCAGCGCTTCTACCGCGTGGACAAGAGCCATTCCAAGGCGACCGGCGGCACGGGGCTGGGGCTGTCCATCGTCAAGCATGCGGCGCTGTACCTCGGCGCGGCGCTGTCGCTGGATAGCAAACCGGGCGCAGGCACGACCGTCACGGTCGCGTTCAAGCCGTGGACGGATGCGCGGGAATGAACGCGCGTCAACGCCGTTTGCCGCTGCTTTTGCGATATTCTGCTCACCGTTCCGAAAGCAAAGCAATGATTGCATGCTATACCGTCATTTAAAGTGTTGCGGCTGGAGATTGCCCCGGCTTGCAAGCCCCGCGCGGCGAATGCCTTTGACGCGCCGCGCCCAACGGTTCTCGGAACCGTAGCGTAGGCGGATGTTGAGAAGCTCGCACTGCGCGTCCGGGAAAAACCACATGCCGTCCGAGAAATGTACCAATCGCGTTATCGATATATGCTAGGGTCGCTTTGCGCGCAAGCGGGCGCGGTAGGCGTTAGGTGATTCGCTTGTATACTGTTTGAACACGCGGCTGAAGTAGAGCGGATCGGAGAAGCCCAAACCGCTGGCGATGTCGGCGATCTTTCCTCCGGACAGCAGCTGTTTCTGCGCTTCTTCCATCTTGATTTTCCTATAATAGTGCATCACTGAATCGTTCAGTTCCTGCCGGACGAGTTTTGATAGCTTGGATTTTGATATGGAGAAAGCGGCGGCGATGTCGCGCAAAGACAGCGTAAGGTTGGGCTTGCCGCGCAGGAAGGCAGTGATCTCTGCGAGAAGCAGGCTGTCGTCTGTGGAGCGCTTCGGCAGGCGCTTTTTGTCTGCGATGAGCGTTTCGAGCGCCGCCACCGCGTCGTCAAGGCGTTCCGCCCTGGCAATCAACGCGTCGAGATCTCGGTACAGATCGGGGAGATCGACATCGTCACGCATGAATCCGTTTTCCGCCATGCTCCGCACATGGGCGCATAGTTGCTTGTACATGCCCTCCCGGCAGAGGGGGATCTCACCCATTCGCTGCATCAAATCGCCGATTCGCTCGGGCAGGGCGTACGCTCGCAATTCCTTCTCTGTAAACGCCTCGTCCGTTTCCCGCTTTACGAAAGGCAGCGTAATGCGGACAGGACGACCATTTTCAAAAGAAACCGAACTAAAAACCCCTTGTTCAAGGCCGCGCAGCGCATCGTTCAGGCGCGTGGGCAGATCGGGCTCCAACGTAAGTAAATAGGGCGTGTAGCCCAGCATGGTGGAGGCAAGGTTGAGCGTGAAGATGTCTGCCTGCCGTTCCTCGGAAGAGCGCATACCGTGATGGCTTTTGGAGACGCATTTTACCAGTACTGTAAAGGGCGCGGGCTTTTTCAACTCGGGTACAAACAGGTGCAACGAGGGGAAGATTTGATTTACGCGCTGGCAGATTTGGCGCAGCTGTGATTCGGAGAGCGCGTTGGTGCAAAGCATGACCGGCGCGCAGCGAATGGGAAAGATTTCCGCCATCAGATCCTCTCCGCCTGCAGGGGCATCGCCGCGCAAGAGGGCGGAAAGCAGCCGTTCCCGCCGCGGCTGAATATGTTCCTGATAACCTATTAACGCGGCGTCGATTGCTTCTTCGGACATATCGATCGGCAGATAATCATCGCTGTGGGTCTGTACGATCCTTTGCACCAGCGAGAAATTATTGAAACGCTCTTTGCCTAGCAGCACGCAGATGCAATCAGGATACTCCTGCTTGAGGATTTTGACCAGCGCTGTACCGTCGATGCCGGGCATGTATACATCGGCGATGACCAAGTCGGGCTGCAGGGCGGGAAAGCGCATCAGCGCTTCGCCGGCATCCACGCCCTTGTAGACGATCGTATAAGGTCTGTGCGATTTTTCTAGCACGCTCTCCAGATTGTGCGAAAAGGATGGGCTATTGTCAACCAGCATGATTCGTACCATCCATTCAAACATCGAGTCTCACCCTCCTTATCCTCGCGGATGGCGCGCGCCTCCGTTAACCGTGTTTATTCTACCATGATCGACACATATTTGCAATAAATACAGCGCAATCATACATGGAGCAAACTCTTCGGAACATGGATATAACGGTATATTACCAACAAAGCATAGAATTGCTGTAATAGAGCATTCCGGTTTTTCCAACTGACGCGGACAAAATGCAAATAAT
>CAZEIC010000137.1:0-4311 GCA_964512175.1 uncultured Oscillospiraceae bacterium
AAGATCGCCGAGCTGGTGCACGAGCATCGGCTGGACGGCATTTCCGACATCCGCGACGAGTCCGACCGCAACGGTATGCGCATCGTCATCGAATTGAAGCGCGACGTGCAGGCGCAGGTTGTGCTCAATTACCTGTACAAGCACACGCAGCTGCAGGACAATTTCGGCGTGATCATGCTCGCGCTGGTCAACGGCGAGCCCAAGGTGCTCTCGCTCCGCGACATGCTGTATTACTACGTCAAACATCAGGAGGACGTGGTGACGCGGCGCACGAAGTACGATTTGGACAAATCGCTCGCGCGCGCGCATATCTTGGAGGGCTTGCTCAAGGCGCTCGACCACATCGACGAAATCGTCGCGCTCATCCGTGCCAGCAAGGACACGCAGACGGCGAAGGAAGGCCTGATTACGCGCTTGGACTTCTCCGACAAGCAGGCGCAGGCGATTCTCGACATGCGCCTCGCGCGCCTGACGGGCTTGGAGCGCGACAAGCTGCTGGCGGAATACGCCGAGCTGGAAAAGACCATCGACTCCCTGCGCGCCATCCTTGCCGATGAAAAGCTGCTGCTGGCGGTCATCAAGGAGGAATTGCTCGCGGTCAAGGCGAAGTTCGCCGACGCGCGGCGCACGGAGATTTCCGCGGTGGACGGCGAAATCGACATTGCCGATCTCATCGCGGTGGACGATATGGCGGTCACGCTCACGCACCTTGGCTACGTCAAGCGCCTGTCCAAGTCGGTCTATCGCGCGCAGGGGCGCGGCGGCAAGGGCGTTTCGGGCATGACGACGCGCGAGGAGGACTACGCCGAGAAGCTGGTCATCGTCAATTCGCACGCC
Source organism: uncultured Oscillospiraceae bacterium (assembly GCA_964512175.1). GTDB lineage: Bacteria > Bacillota > Clostridia > Christensenellales > Aristaeellaceae > CAZEIC01. The sequence goes on from CAZEIC010000137.1 coordinate 838, forward strand.
GATATCATGTTCTTCACCAGCCGCGGGCGCGTGTATACCCTCAAGTGCTACCAAATCCCCGAAGCCGGGCGCACGGCGCGCGGTACGGCGATTGTCAACCTGCTGCAGCTTTCGGGCGGCGAAAAAGTTACCGCCATGTTGGCAGTGCCAGATGATGTAAACGGTTTGAGCCTGATGATGGCGACGCGCGTCGGGCTCATCAAGAAAACGCCGATGGAGGAATTCCAGAACCTGCGCAAGACCGGGTTGATCGCCATCGTGCTGCGCGAGGACGACGATTTGATCGGCGTGGAAATGACGAGCGGCGACGACGAGCTGCTGCTGGGCAGCCGCTACGGCAAGGCGATCCGCTTCTCCGAGCAGCACATCCGCGAGACGGGGCGCGCGTCGATGGGCGTGCGCAGCATGCGTCTGGACGAGGGCGACGAAGTGATCTCCATGTGCCTTGTCGAGCAGGGCGCGAAGGTGCTGACGATTTCGCAAAACGGCTACGGCAAGCGCACGGAAGCGGACGCGTACCGCGAGCAGGGGCGCGCGGGCAAGGGCATCATCGCCATGACGCTGACCGACAAAACGGGGCTGCTCGCCGCGCAGCTCATGATTCGCGACGACGAGGACATTCTGTTGATCACCGACGACGGCACGATCATCCGCACGCGCGCCGATGAAATCCGCGTTTGCGGCAGGGCGACGCAGGGCGTGCGCCTGATGCGCGTGAGCGATGGCTGCCGCGTGGTCGGCGTGGCGCGCGCCGAAGCGGAGGACGATACGCCGGACGAAACGCCGCTGACGGACGACGGCGATAACGCCGCCCTCGAAGGCGAATGAGGATTCTGGGCATTGACCCGGGGCTGGCGACGATGGGCTGGGGCGTGATCGACGCGGAGGGCAGCGCGCTCTCGCTCGTGGCATGCGGCGCGCTGACGACGCCGCCCGACATGCGCTCGCCCGTGCGCTTGTGGACGCTCGAGGCGGGCGTGCGCGATCTGCTGTCGGCGTACCAGCCTAACGAAATCGTGTTTGAGGAATTGTTCTTCGCGCGCAACGTTACCACGGCGCTGCAAGTGGGCGCGGCGCGCGGCGCGGCGCTGGTCGCGTGCGCCGGACGCGGCGACGTGCTGTACGAGTACACGCCCATGCAAATCAAGCAGGCGGTCGTGGGCTACGGGCGCGCCGACAAACATCAGGTGCAGCAGATGGTCAAGCTGCTGTTGCACATGGACGACATCATCCGCCCGGACGACGCGGCGGACGCCGTCGCCGCCGCCATCACGCACGCGAGCGCGGGCAGGCAGCGGGCGCAGTTTTTGATGAAATGACCTCGTTCGAAATAACGAACCGCCGACCGCGATTCGTATAGACGGAGGTACTTCATGTACGCATACATCGAGGGCGCGATCGCCGCGCGCGCGCAAAACGAGCTGGTCGTCGACGTGGGCGGCGTGGGCTATCTCCTGTCCTGCTCGGCGGCGACGCTTGCCGCCGCGCCGCAGACGGGCGAGCGCATGCGCGTCTTTACGTGGCTGTCTGTGCGCGAGGACGCGCTGGAGCTGTTCGGGTTCGCGACGGTCGAGGAACGCGAGATGTTCCACAGCCTGCGCGGCGTGTCGGGCATCGGCCCCAAAACGGCGCTCGCGATCCTCGGGAGCATGCCGCTGCGCGATCTGTCCATCGCCATCGTGATGGGCGATACCACGGCGCTCGCGCGTGCCCCGGGCATCGGCAAGAAAACGGCGCAACGCATCGCGCTGGAATTGAAGGAAAAGATTTCGCAGGACGACATCGCCTATCCCGGCGACGTCGCCCCCCTTTCCGCGCCCGGGATGGACGCGGAGCGCGAGGCGATGCAGGCGCTGCAGCAGCTCGGGTATTCCGCGCAGGAAGCGGCGCGCGCGGTGTCCCGCGTGCGCGGGCAGGCGGATACCGCCGACGGGCTGCTGAAACTGGCGCTGCGCGGACTTGGGTGACGAGGGACGAGGAGGGAATTGGGATTAGGGAATAGGGATTAGGGGACGCTGGAGAGGCAACCTTCGTGCCATCCCCGTCCGCCGCCCCCCTTTCGCAACCCCTCGTAACCCCTATTCCCTACTCCCTCCCCCGCCCCACACACTACAGGAGGCTCTATGGACATTGACCGAATCGTAACGCCCGGCGCGCGGCCGGAGGATGAAGACGTCGAGCTGTCGCTGCGCCCGCGTTCGCTGCGGGACTACATCGGGCAGGAAAAGGTACGCGACAGCCTCGGCATCTACATCCAAGCGGCGCTCAAGCGCCGCGACGCGCTCGACCACATCCTGCTCTACGGCCCGCCGGGGCTGGGGAAAACGACGCTGGCGCACATCGTCGCTGCCGAGATGGGGCAGTCCATCCGCGTGACGTCGGGGCCCGCCATCGAGCGCCCGGGCGACCTTGCGTCCATCCTGTCAAACCTCTCGACGGGCGACGTGCTGTTCATCGACGAGATCCACAGGCTGTCGCGCGCGGTGGAGGAAGTGCTCTACCCCGCCATGGAGGATTTTGCGCTGGACATCATGATCGGCAAAGGGCCGACGGCGCGCTCGCTGCGTGTGGACTTGCCCAAGTTCACGCTGATCGGCGCGACGACGCGCGCGGGGCAGCTTTCCGCGCCGCTGCGCGACCGCTTCGGCATCATGTTCCGGCTGGAATTGTACACGCCCGAGGAGCTGGCGACCATCGTGCGCCGGTCAGCGTCCATCCTCTCCATTCCCGCCGACCCCGAGGGCATCCACGAAATCGCCGTGCGCTCGCGCGGCACGCCGCGCATCGCCAACCGCATGCTCCGGCGCGTGCGCGATTACGCGCAGGTGCGCGCCGACGGGTATATCACAAAGGACGTGGCGCGCGAAGGGCTGGACATGCTGGACGTGGACAGGCTGGGGCTGGACCGCGTCGACCGCGCGGTGCTCGCGTGCATGATCGAGAAGTTCGGCGGCGGTCCCGTGGGGCTGGACACGCTCGCCGCCGCGACGGGCGAGGACGCGATCACCATCGAGGACGTATACGAACCGTTTCTGTTGCAACTGGGGTTTCTCATGCGCACGCCGCGCGGACGCGTCGCCACGCAAAACGCCTACGCGCACCTGGGCATGCAGCCGCCCTTCTCGCCGCCTGATGAAAGCGCGGAGCAAATGAGTTTGATATGAACATGAAATTATTGGGAACGCTGTACGCAACCTTCTTCCGAATCGGGCTGCTGACCTTCGGCGGCGGGTACGCCATGCTGCCGATGCTCACGCGCGAGGTCGTCGAAAAGCGCCAGTATTGCACGGAGGACGAGCTGCTCGACTATTTCGCCATCGGTCAGTGCACGCCGGGCATCATCGCGGTCAACACCGCGACGTTCGTGGGCGGCAAGCTCGCGCGCGTGCCGGGCGCGATATCCGCGACGCTGGGCATCGTGTCGCCCTCGTTCGTCATCATCGTGCTCATCGGGCTGCTGCTGTCCAACTTCAT
>CAZEIC010000138.1:0-4090 GCA_964512175.1 uncultured Oscillospiraceae bacterium
CATGCTGGCGACGCCAAGACCGGCGTGCAGATCGTCCTGCGCGCCATGGAAGAGCCCGTTCGCCAGATCGCGACCAACGCGGGCATCGAGGGCAGCGTCATCATCGAGGGCATCAAGCGCAGCCGCAAGCAGGGCTACGGCTACGACGTGCTCAAGAACGAGTACGTGGACATGACCGAACGCGGCATCATCGACCCGACCAAGGTCACGCGCTCCGCGCTGCAGAACGCCGCCTCCGTCGCCGCTATGGTGCTCACGACCGAGTCCCTCGTGACCGATATCCCCGCGCCCGAACCGGCGGCTGCGCCGAATCCCGGCATGGGCGGCGGAATGTACTAAAACGCTCGGAAGCGCAGGGAACGCGCATCCAAGCAATAACAAATCCACATAGAGAATGGGGCTGCGGCGCGCGAGCGCTGCAGCCCTTTCATCATACCGCTTTCTTACCACGTTGCCTTCATCGCCTTGGCGACCATGTTCTGGTGCTCGGAATTCACGACGTTGGTTTCGTGGGTTCTGCTCTTATAGAAGTGGATGCAGAAGTGCCCGTCGAAATCATTGTTCGAGATGGTCGTTGTGCCGTGCGGCATGCCGTTCATCGAGGCGGCGTACACATGCCCGTCGTACTTGACGAGGATGGCGCGGCGCGTCCAGCTCCAGTCGCCGCCGTAGATGGATTTCATGGTCTTGGTGTCCTCGGCGGTGTACGGTTCGCCGTCCAGATGGTTCGCGCCCGACCAACGCTTGACGGTGAACGTCTTGCCCGTTTCCACGTCCTTGACGGTGAACGTCGCGCCCTTGGGGATGACGGACGCGCCGCCGTTGAACCAGTCGAGCCGCTCGGTCGTATAGGAATAGTTGGCGGCGTTCTCGCCGAACAACTTTTTGATGGTCGCGTTGCCCGCCACGCCGTCCTTGGACAGCCCGACCGCCTTCTGATAGGCGATGACGGCGGCATACGTTTTGTCGCCATACGCGCCGTCGATGGGCGCGGCATAGTAGCCCTTGATCTTCAGCGCCTGCTGGAGCGCCGTCACCTTGCTGCCCGAATCGCCCTTTTTGCTGGTCGCGGGCGTGTCGATTTGCGATATCCTCGTGATACCGTTCATGCGCGGGTCGCTCTCGACCGTCGTTTCCGACACCTTGCCGAAAAGCTTGAGGATGGTGTTATAGCCCGCCTTGCCGTCCACCGTCAGTCCGGCGGCTTTCTGATAAGCGCGCACGGCGTCGCGCGTGCCCGCGCCGTACTCGCCGTCCACCGTGCCCGTGTAATAGCCTTTGATTTTCAGCGCCTGCTGGAGCTTTTCCACATCGTCGCCCGAGTCGCCCTTCTCCGTCGAACCGGGCGCTTCGCCGAGCTTGGAAATGCTCGTGACGCTCGCATACTTGCTGCGGTCCTTCAGCGACGCTTCAAACTTCTTGAGCGTGGAAGACGAGACCGTCACGCAGCGCTTGAGGATATAGCCCGTCTTCGTGCCGACCGTGACATAGAAGAAATCGCCGCTTTCGTCCACCAGCGTGACCTGCGTGCCCGAATCGTACTTGGCGATATAATCAGACGACGTGGACGCTTTTTTGCGCAGCCGCACGCCGTCGCAGTTGAGTTTTCCGGTATAGCTCGCCGCCTGCGCGGGCACGAGCGCAAAAAGCAGCGCCGCGCACAGACACGCGCTCACCGCGCGCCTGATCAAGCTCCCCAGTGTCCGTCCGTTCCCCCGCATGCCGTTTCCCTCCTAAATGTGACGTTTCGATGATATTATATTACAACTTTGTTAAGAATTCAATACGCAAAGTTGTAAATCATGAAATTTTCGTCACAGATGGAGGGAAATGGGGGTTACTCCAAGCCCGCCGACGCGGGGTCTTCCACATCGTAATCAACTGAAAGCGCGAACACGAACGTCTGCGCGATGTCCTCGCCGCGCGCGAGCGTCAGCATCAGCTGCGTATCGCCGCGCTCCTCGGGGACGAACGTCAGCACGCGCGTGCCGCCCGTGCCGACGGCGTCCTCGCTGCCGGGGGCGGGGACGTACTCGTCGCCCGTCAGCGCGCAGACCCCCTGCGCGCTCATCGCGAGCGACCACAGGTAGCCGGTGGACGGGTTTTCAAACAACGTCAATATGAACGTCTCATCGCCCTGCAAACACGCGCCGCAGATGATCGTTTCGTCGCTTACGTCAAACGCCAGCGTGCGCGCCGCCTCGGCGTTTTCCTCCCACGGGCGCTGCCACGTCAAATCCACGACCGCCGAACCGGGCGCGACGGCGGCGAACACGAACTCGCTCACGCCGCCCACGCCCACCATGCCCTCGGGCGCTTCGTCGGGGATATACTGGCTCTCCCGCAGCGCAAGCACGGCTTCGTCGCTCGATTTCGCCGTCCAGACAAGCCCGGTCGTTTCGTTCCCCGGCACGCGAATCGTAACCTCGCCCGCGTTCACGGCGATCTCCGGCGCGCCCTCGGCAAGCGCCACGCCCGACAGCAGCAGCGCGCACAGTGCCAGTAAGCAGAGTTTCTTCATATATCATTTTCCCTTCTTTATATGGAAAGCTGGAGCTTGCGTTGAAGGTTCGGTCACGGAAACGAGAAAAATCGCGGTCAGCGATTTTCACAAACTTTCCGGGGGTATCGGGGGCGAAGCCACCGATTCCTTCCGCAGGGGCGGGTTTGCCGCCCCGAGGAGCAGGCATTAGCCTGCTTCTTTACGCGGTCTGCCGCCCGGGGAATTGTGTCATTTTCCGCAGAAAATGACACGATTCCTAGGCAGACCGTGCAACCGCTCGAAATGGCGTCTCCCGCCATTTCGAGCGAGGGGCGTGGCGCGTTAGCGCCACAGCCCCTTACAGATTGCTGCCGTGGCAGTTCTTGAACTTTTTGCCGCTGCCGCACGGGCACGGGCTGTTCCTGCCGATTTTCTCGCCCGCCTTGACGCGGCGCGGCTGCGTGGAATTCGCCTGATCGCCCGCGCCGACCGCCTTGGTGGGCGTTGCGACCGCCTTGCGCTCCTGCGCGCGCACCAGCGGCGAAAGCAGCAGGCGGCGCACGGTGTCCTCGCGGATGAGGTGCACCATTTCGTCGAACATGTCGTAGCTTTCGAGCTTGTATTCGTTGACGGGGTTCTTCTGGCCGTAAGCGCGCAGACCGATGCCGTCGCGCAGCTGATCCATCGCGTCGATGTGGTCCATCCAGCGCTCGTCCACCGCGCGCAGCAGCACGTTGCGCTCGATGACGCGGATATCGGAGATGCCAAGCTCGGCAAACTGCTTTTCGCGCGCGGCGAACAGCTCGTCCTTCGCTTTCTTCAGGAAGGTCAGCAAGCCCTGTTTGTCCATCCCGGTCATGGCGTCGCGGTTTTGCGTGAGCGCCTCGCGCGGCACGCACGTACGCTCGAGGTATTCGCACAAGCCCTGCATGTCCCAGTCGGCGGGCGACTCGCCCGAGCAATGGCGCGCCGCCGCGTCCTCGATGAGCTGGTTTGCCATGCCGTCCACGGTCTGGTGCATATCCTCGCCCTCGAGCACCTGCTTGCGCTGCTTGTAAATCAGTTCGCGCTGCTGGTTCATCACGTCGTCATATTCCAGCACGTGCTTGCGGATTTCGTAGTTGCGGCTCTCGATGCGCTTCTGCGCGTTCTCGATTTGCGCGGTCAGCATCTTGGCTTCCAGCGGCGAATCGTCGTCCATGCCGAGGCGCTCGACCAGCGGCTTGATGCGCTCGCCGCCGAACAGCCGCATGAGGTCGTCCTCCAAGGAAATGAAGAACTGCGACGAGCCCGGGTCGCCCTGCCTGCCCGCGCGCCCGCGAAGCTGGTTGTCGATGCGGCGGGATTCGTGCCGTTCCGTGCCGATGATGTGCAAGCCGCCGAGCGACACGACGCGCTCGTGCTCTTTGTCGGTCGTCTTCTTGTGCTCGTCGCGCAGCGCGCGATACCGCGCCCGCGCCGCGAGCACCTCGCCCGGGACGTTCTCGTTATGCCCGGTCGCCAGCTCGATCATTTCGTCGGAAAAGTCCTCGAGCTTCATGTCGCGGCGCGCGAGGAAGTCCGGGTTGCCGCCGAGCAGGATATCGGTGCCGCGCCCCGCCATGTTGG
>CAZEIC010000139.1:0-4042 GCA_964512175.1 uncultured Oscillospiraceae bacterium
CCAGCCAGCTCATACAGCAGAGGCTCCGCCCCGTCAGCCAGAAGGCCAGCATCAGCGACAGGATCAGCCCGAGCTCATACGCATACGGGAACGGCAAGAGCAACTGTACCGACGACGCCGAGGCCGCCAGCATCGCGCCCGCGATCAACGAAAGAAGCGCGAGCATGCACCCAACGCTCACGAGCCGGGCGGCGCGCCCGCGCGCCTGATAAAGGGCATACCAATTCTTTGTGGCGCGGCGGCGCGTCGTGCGCAGCGCGAGCAGGCACAGCGCGCTCATCGTCGCGGTGGAGAGCAAGATCAACAGCCATGACCAAGCGCCATAGCGCGTGAAAAACGTGACGATCTCCCGCCCCGACGCGAAGCCCGCGCCCACCACGGCGCTCACGCAGGCCAGCGCGCCCGCGTACCGACGCTCTCTCATATCGTCCCTCACCCCGAGGGCATGATATGAGCGTCAGGAAAGGAAGATACCGGCGCGGACTAGCGCCCGAAGACCTCCTTCGCGCGCGCCATGCGGGAGACGACCTCTACGCCGAAGGGGCAGTTCTTCTCGCAGCTGCGGCAGGCGAGGCAGTCGCCGCCATGGGCGTTCAGCGCGTCATAGTGCGCTCGCACGGTCTGAGGGACGCTCCCGGCGAGCTCGGCCAGATCGAGGTACTTGTTCACCTGCGCCACGTCGATGTGCTTGGGGCAGGGCAGGCAATGGTTGCAGTACATGCACTTGCCGCGCATGCTGAACTTGGGGAGGTTGTGCAGCGCGGCGGCGTAGTCGCGGCTGTGTTCGTCGGCGTCCTCGTAGGCGACGGCGGCGCGGACCTCCTCGGGCGTGCGGCAGCCGATCATCACGCTGGCGACCGCCGGGCGCGTCAACGCGTAGTGGATGCACTGCTCGGCGGTCATCGCCACGCCGAAGGGGGAGGCCTCCGCCTTGAGCAGCATGCCCGCCGCGAGCGTCTTCATCACCGTGATGCCCACGCCGCGCGCCTCGCACAGCGCGTAAAGCTCGGCGCGCGCGGGCGCGATGGTGAAGCTTTCCTGCGTGTCGTAGGTCTTTTGAATGAAAAGGTCGTCGATCACCACGTCGGGCGGCAAAATGTCGTAGGCCGCGTTGACGGAGAACATCAGCATATCCACGATGCCGTCCTCCACGAGCTTGCGGGCGGCGATGGGGTCGTGCGAGCTCGCGCCGATGAAGCGCGCCTTTCCGCTGGCCTTGAGCTCCCGCGCGAGCTCCACGGCGCCGCCCTGATAGAGCTTCTCCAGATCGCTCTGGGTATCCACGAAATGCAGCATGGCCAGGTCGATGTAGTCGGTATGCAGGCGTTTGAGCAGGTCGTCAAACGCGACGGCGCATTCCGCGCGGTCGCGGGAGCGCTCGTACTGTCCGTCGCGCCAGCACGAGCCGATGTGCCCCTGAATGTGCACCTTCTCGCGCCGTCCCTTCAGCGCTTCGCCGATGTCGTCGCGCACCTGCGGCTCCGGCATGAATACGTCGATGATGTTGATGTCGCTGTCGATCGCCGCGTCCAGTATGCTCTTGATCTTCTCCGCTTCCATGCCCACCAGATGCTCGCAGCCGAGCCCGATCTCGCTGACCTGAAGCCCCGTACGTCCAAGCGCGCGCTTCTTCATGATGTATACCCTCCGTTCGTTTCACTTGCGTTGCCTTATCATATCACAAATGAAGGCGATGAGGAACCCCCCTGTCATGATCGACGCGCGTCGAGGCGAGCAATGCCTCGCATTTACCGCTTTTTACGCCTAGCGATGACCATCTGCACCGTCACCACGGCCAGCAGCAGCACGGCGACGCTGAGCCCCAGCACAAGGTACATGGCGGGCACGGTCACGCGTCGACCAAAGAAATACAGGTTACAGTCAAAGGCGTCCTTCAGGCCCTCCACGACCGCGTCCGGCACGCCTAGCGCCGCCATCTCGCGGAACGCGCCGTCCATGGCATGGTTACGCAGCAGCGAGGTGCCGTAGGTGCCCGGCAGGAAGGACAACGCCGTTTGCAACCCCTTGCCGAACTGGGAGATAGGCATGTACGCGCCGCAGATGAAGCCGTACCCGGCGCTGACGATCGTACCCACGGCGGAGAGCTGCCCCTCGGTGGACAGCGGCGCGCACACGAGCGACGAAAGCGCCGTGCCGAACATCACCAGCAGTATGATGTCCGCCAGCAGCAGCGCGATATCGGAAAGCGCGAGCGTCACGCCCGTCGTCGCCAGATACAATACGCACACGACCGCAGCCGCAAGGCACACCAGCAGCGCGTTGCACAGCGTCGCCAAATAGTAGCCCACCGCCAGCGCCGAGGGCTTGACGGGCGCGATCATCAGGTCGTTCCTCGCGCCGAGGTACTTATCCTGCACCATGATGAGGTTGGCGCAAAACGCAACGCTCACACAGGAGACCGCCAGCAGCGAGGACACCAGCTGTCCTCCCACAAAGCGCGATACCAGCGAGTCTGGCATGACCATCCCCTCCGGCATACCGGAGATAAACGTGCTCTTATATACATTGCTCAGAAAGGTGACATACAGCACCAGCAGAATCAATGGAGTGATCAGCGAAGCCACCAGCGTGCCCTTGTCCTTGAAAAACAGGCGGATGTTCCGCGCCGTCAACGCACAGATCGTGCTCATTCCTTCGCGCCTCCCATCAGCTTTTTGCCTGTAACGGCAAGGAACACGTCGTCCATCTTGCCCTTGGTGATCTCAAAATCGGTGAACAACGCGGGGGCTTTGACGATCAACGCGGTCGCCTCGGCGGTGCTGGGCACGGCGAAGCGGTACGCGTCGCGAATGCGCTCATACGGCAGCGCGAGCGCGTCGGCCTGCGCTTTGGAAATGCCGTACAGGGTGATGAAATCGCCCGTATATGTGTTCTTCAGCTGCAGCGGCGTGCCCTCGGCGGCGATCTTGCCGCTGTCGAGGATGACCACATAATCAGCGTCAGCGGCTTCTTCCATATAATGGGTAGTAAGAAACACCGTCAGCCCGCGCTCGCGGCGCAGCGCGCCCACCCTGTCCCAGATGAGCTTACGCGTCTGCGGATCGAGCCCGGTGGTCGGTTCGTCCAGAATGAGGATGCTCGGCTCGTGCATCAGCGCGCGCGCCACGTCGATGCGCCGCCTTTGCCCGCCGGACAGCTTGCCCACCGTGCGCTTAAGCAGGTCGGTAAAATCAAGGCTCTGCGCCAGCGCGTCCAGCCGTTGCGCAAACGCCTTACCCGTCACGCCGTATAGCGCGGCGCGGCACTTGAGGTTTTCACGCACGGAGAGTGCCTTGTCAAGCGCTGAGGCTTGGAACACCACGCCCAAATCGCGCTTGATGGGGTCGGCACCCGCGTCGATATCGTACCCGCCGACCACCACCTTGCCCTCGTCCTTGGGCAAAAGCCCGCACATGATGGAGATGGTCGTGCTCTTGCCCGCCCCGTTCAGCCCCAGAAAGGCGAACAGCTCGCCCTTTTTCACGCGAAAGCTGAGATCCTGCACCGCCTGCACGCTGCCAAAGCGCTTGTACAGGTGGTCGATGGTGATGACATTCTCCGCCTGTCGCGTTTCTTCGTTTGGTTGTATCATACCGTCATCCCTTTTTGCTTGTTACGCAGATTCTTCTGATCAGGGGCTATCCTCTCCCCCACGCCTCCAGCTGGCGCAGGGCGGGGAAGGCGCTGGGGTCGTCGTTCTTGACGAGGCGTTCCAGCCGCACCCAGCGCGTGCGAATCGGTTTGAACGCGACGCGCTGCGGGCCGTCCACGCCTTGCAGCGGAAAGGCGAGCTCGCCGCCGTCCGAGAATACGGCGACGCCGCTCACCCAATGCGCGTCGTGCGGAAAGTCCGCGCGGAGGTAGAGCACCAGCGCGTCTAGGTTGACCTCGCGGCCGAAATCGACCGTCAGACGCGCGTCCGTCCGCGCGCCGATACCCCAGCTGCCCCACGGCCAGTGCCCGTGGCCGTCGGCGATGTGCTCGCCGTCAATGACGTTGCGCGCGCAAAAGACGCTCTCGTCGCGCGTTTCCACGTTCGCCG
>CAZEIC010000140.1:0-3749 GCA_964512175.1 uncultured Oscillospiraceae bacterium
CTTCTTGTTGCCGCGGAAGCCCATACCGCCGGCGGACGCCCAGGACAGCGCGTTGCCGGCGACGTCCGTGATCGTCACGATGGTATTGTTGAAGGAAGAACGGATATGCGCAACGCCGCGCTCGACAAGCTTCTTCTCGCGACGCTTGCGGCTAACCTTCTTCAGCTTTGTTTTGGGTGCCATATCAATATCCCTCCGTACTTACTTCGTAGCCTTCTTCTTGCCGGCGACCTGACGCTTGGGCCCTTTGCGGGTGCGCGCGTTCTGCTTGGTGTTCTGTCCGCGCACCGGCAAGTTCCGGCGATGACGAACGCCGCGATAGCTGCCGATCTCGATGAGGCGCTTGATGTTCAAGGACACCTCGCGGCGAAGATCGCCCTCGACCTTGAGGTGATGCTCGATGTAGTCGCGCAGCTTGGAGATTTCGTTTTCGGAGAGATCCTTCACGCGCGTGTCAGGATCGACGCCCGTCTCGGCGAGGATCTGCTGGGACGTGGTCAGGCCGATGCCGAAGATATAGGTCAGCCCCGCCTCCACACGCTTGTCTCTGGGCAGGTCAACGCCCGCTATACGTGCCATGTGTTTGCTACACCTCCATATGATGTGGGTGAACCGGTATTGCCGGGTGGGAAAGAACCCGGAAGTGTATATTGATCCGCGCTCATGGTCCCGGACGTTTGCCCGGGCAGCCGCCCAATACACGCGGGGTCAATCGTTCCAAACCGCTTTACGCGGTGATTCCCGCGAGGGAGCGAAGCCCTCGCGGGTATGTCGAGAAATTTCTTGCGATCAGCCTTGCTTTTGCTTATGCTTGGGGTTCTCGCAGATGACCATGACGCGCCCCTTGCGCTTGATGATCTTGCACTTCTCGCAGATGGGCTTGACCGACGGACGAACTTTCATGTCCATGACCTCCTTTGATTAGTGGAAACCTGCATGCCATACGACGGTGCAAGCGTAATTCGGAATATCGTTCCTCCTCGTCGTATCCCATGCGAAGCCTGCTTCGCATGGAGGAGGAGCGCTGACGTAGCGGATGAGCGTCGCGCCCGCAGGCGCGGCGGGAAGCAGTGCAGTCCAGCGCGACGTTAACCTTTACTGCGCCACGTGATGCGGCCGCGCGTCAGGTCGTAAGGGGATAATTCGATGGTGACTTTATCCCCGGGATAAATGCGGATAAAGTTCATGCGCATCTTGCCGGAAATGTGCGCCATGATGCGATGCCCGTTGGGCAATTCCACCTGGAACATGGCGTTGGGCAGCGCTTCGATGACCTTTCCTTCCATTTCGATGACGTCACTTTTCGACAAACGATGAACCTCCCTTTATGTCTGGGGGATTTCCCTCCCCCGTGCGCCCGGTTGCGGATGCGGTATACGGCGCGAGCGCCTTGCGCACGTCCGAATCCTTGAGCTGGCGTTTCTCGTGCAGCGCAAGCAATTCGGGCATTTCGGCGGGCAGCGCGCGCAAATGTTTCACGCTTTTTTTCTTGAGATGGTCGAGCTTGCGGGTGTCCCCGTCGCAGACCATCACAAAATCAGCGTCCACCGATGATAATACCACAAACACCCTACTTTTGTCACGTCCTTTTTTTGAGACCGCGACAATTCCCGGCTTGACCGTCGGCTTCACGCTTTGTCCTCCCATGAGAAGCCCGGCAGCGTCAGCACTTCGGGCAAGCCCTCGCCTGTAACGGCGAGCGTATGCTCGTAATGCGAGCAAGGTTTGTGGTCGTTGGTGACGATCGTCCAGCCGTCCGCAAGCTCGTGCACCTGCCAGTGCCCCATGGCGATCATCGGCTCGACCGCGATCGTCATGCCGCGCCGCAGCCGAACGCCGTGCCCCGGCTCGCCGAAGTTGGGCACAGACGGGTCTTCGTGCATGGCTCTGCCAATGCCGTGCCCCGTCAGCGCGCGCACCACGCCATAGCCATGCGCCTCGGCATGCTTTTGCACCGCGTACCCCACGTCGCCGATGCGGTTTCCCGCAATCGTCGCGCGCGCGCCCAGCCAGAAACATTCCTCCGTAACGGCGACCAGCTTCTTACACGCCTCGGAAATCTCGCCCACGCCCACCGTGAACGCCGAATCCGCCTGCCAGCCGTCATAAATCAGCCCGCAGTCGATGGACAGCAGGCTGCCCTCCTGAAGCGTTACATGCTCCGACGGAATGCCGTGCACCACCTCGTCGTCCACGCTCGCGCAGATCGACGCGGGATAGCCGCGATAGTTGAGGAAGGATGGCGTCGCTTTATGCCGCCTGATCATTTCCTCGGCATACGCGTCAAGCGCCGCCGTCGTTTCTCCCGGGATGACCGCCTCGCGCAGACGGCAAAGCACGTCATACAGCAGGCTGCCCGCCGAGCGCATTTTGGCGAGCTGGTCGGGATTCTTCACAAAGATCATGCGATATTACGCCTCGATGCCGAGCGCGCCGAGCACGCTTTGATAGTTCTCCTCGATACCGTGCGAACCGTCCGCCGAGCGCAGCAGCCCCTTACCGTCGTAGTAAGCGATCAGCGGCTCTGTTTGCCGTTTATACACCGACAGACGGTTTTGCACGGTCTCCGGCATATCATCCTTACGCTGTATCAGCCTATCGCCGCACGCGGGGCAGTTTTCGCCCTCCAGCATCGACGTATGGAACGTGCCGCCGCACTTGGGACACACGCGCCTGCCCGACAGCCTGCCGACAATCACTTCATCCGGCACGACGAGGTTCAGCGCCGCGTCGATCTCCGCGAACGCCGCCAGCGCCTCCGCCTGCGCGACCGTGCGCGGGAATCCGTCGAGGATATAGCCGCTTTGGCAATCCGGCTCGGCAAGACGTTCACGCACGATGGCGATCACCACGTCGTCCGGCACAAGCTCGCCCGCGTCCACATAGCCTTTGGCTGCAACGCCCATCGGCGTTTCCTCGCGCATCGCCTTGCGCAGCATATCGCCCGTCGAAATCTGCGGTACGCCGAGCTTCTGTATCAGCCTTTGCGCGTGCGTGCCCTTGCCCGCGCCCGGAGGTCCGAGGAAGATTAAATTCATTGTGTTCTCCTTGTATGGAGTGAGGACAGGGAAGAAGTAAGAGTGAAGAGTGAAGAGGTGCTAGTCAACATGCTTTACAGCGTTTGGCGACTATCACCTATTCACTATTCACTAATACTTCTTACTTTACAAAGGTTTCTTATAAGAAACCTTTGTAGTGTCTCATGACAAGCTGCGCTTCGACCTGACGCACCGTTTCCAGCGCGACAGACACGGCAATCAGCATGGACGACGCGGCGAACGGGATCTGTACGCTCTGCCAGACCGACAGCAGCGTCGGCACCGTCGCCAGTACCGCCAGGAACAGCGCCGCGAACAGCGTCAGGCGGTTGGACGTACGCTTGAGGTAGTCCACCGTGTTCTTCCCCGAGCGGATGCCCGGGATCGTGCCGCCCTGCTGCTGCATGTTCTTGGCGATATCCTGCGGGTTGAAGCTGATGGAGGTGTAGAAGTAGGAGAACGCCACGATCAGCAGCGCCGTCACGATCAAGTACAGCGGCGACGTCTGCCCCATGTTGGCAGCCCACCACTGGTACGCGCCGCTCGACTGACCGAGCATGGCGAAGATCGTACCGGGGAAGGACATGAAGGAATACGCGAAGATCAGCGGCAGAACGCCGACCGAGACGACCTTCATCGGGATGTGCGTGGACTGACCGCCGTACATCTTCCTGCCGACCACGCGCTTGGCATACTGCACCTGCACGCGGC
>CAZEIC010000141.1:0-3398 GCA_964512175.1 uncultured Oscillospiraceae bacterium
GCGCTAAATCGTCCTCGCCTGTCTGCGGAACCGGGCGGGGGTGATGCCAAACGCTTTCTTGAACAAATTTTGGAAATAGGACTGGCTGGAGAAGCACAGGCTGCTGCTGATTTGCGAGAGCGTTTTCTCCGTAAAGATGAGCATGGTTTTGGCTTCCTCCAGCTTGCACCGCGTGATGTAGGCGCTGACATGCACGCCCAATTCCTTCTTGAACATCTTCGTCACATAGGAGACGCTGCGGTGGATGCTCCCCGCCACATCCGCAAGCGATATCACATCGTAAATATGCGAACGAATGTAATTCATGCAGTACCACACGTCGGAAGAGATGCTGTCCGGGCGCTTGGCTTCGCCCGAGCGCGCGCAGAAATCGCGCACCATGGCATATTGCAGGTTGTTCACCGCTTCTACCGTGGTGAGCTTTTCACACTCGCGGATATAGAAATCCATTAAATAGTAAACCTTTTCTACATCCACGCCGCCGGGAATCGCGCCGATAAAGCCCGCCTTCGCGACGGCGGTGATGAACACGTTTTTCGCGTGCCGAAGCGGCGTGTGCGCCATACGCCCTTCATGCAGGCGCAGATGCGCGTTTTCCTGAAAGAAACGGGTTAGCTGCTCAAGACCGCCCTCGCGCACCTTCTGGTACATCTCTAATTCGAAAAAGTAGGAGTTGTGCAAATCACCCAGCTCGAGTTTCTCAGCGCGCGAGGACGCCTCGGAGAATTCAGGCGCGACGACGCTCGCCGTGTCGTATAGCGCTGTGTAATCTGTTTCCTGACCGTTGAGCGTCATATGCAGAAGCGCCAGCCGCTTGCTTAATTCAAGCCCATTCATGACCGGCATAGCGGCGAGCGTCTCACGCAGCATGTTGGTGTATTCATCCGGTATGAGCAGATACTCTCGGATTTGCGCGAGCAGCTCGTCCGTCACGGGAATGTTGAGAATGGGGCCGAGAATGACGTCGTTCGCCGTATCCTCCACATGCACGACGCCGTAGAGGACATGCGGCGGGATGCCGCAAAAATACGGATTGCGGGTCAGCGGCGGCAGTTCCCGGCCCGCTTTCGCGGGCAGCCTGAGCGCGTCCGCCAGCGACGAATACACAGGCTCGCCGCCTTGCAGCACAGACACATGGATGCCCGTCGCATTATACAAAAGCTTACAATAGGCGGTTAAGTTCATACCGTGTTCCTCCCGTGCCCGTTTGATTGATTATAGCATAAGCCACGCGCAATATATACGAAATATTACAATGCATAACGATTTATTTCAATATCTGTCGGCAAGAATCTGCTACAATGCCATCAGTAGGAACAGGCTCAAGGAGGGAAACGTGATGACGCTGTACGATATCCGGGTGGAGCATCGGATCGAGCCGTACGGGCTGTCCGTAAAGATTCCGCGGTTTTCTTGGAAGATTGCGTCCGTTGAACATGATGTTGTACAAACGGCATATCAGATTACAATCACGGCAGGCAACGCGGCAGTGTGGGATTCCGGCAGGGTAACGAGCGAACAGTCGGTGCTGATTCCCTATGACGGCGCGGCGCTTGAAGACGAAACGCGGTATGACGTGCGCGTCACGGTATGGGATAACCACGGCAATTCGGCGCGTGGCGACACATTTTTTCAAACCGGGCTGATGGACGCGGCGCGCCTGCAAGCCGACTTGATTACGCATAATTTTCCATCGGATGAAACCGCCTGCCCGGTGTTTTACACAACGTTCGCCGTTCAAAAACCCGTCGCGAAGGCGTGCGTATACGCAACCGCTCACGGCGTGTACGAGATGAGCCTGAACGGGAAACGGATTGGCGATGCGTACATGGCGCCCGGGTGGACGAGCTACCACAAGCGGCTGCAATACCAATGCTACGACCTCACGGCGTCCCTGCGGGAAGCAAACATTATCGAAATGACCGTCGGCAACGGCTGGTACAAGGGCATATTGAGCTACGACCTCAAGCCCAATCGCTATGGCGACCGCGTGGCTGCGCTGGCGGAAATCCATATCGACTACACGGACGGAAGCCGCCAAATCATTGCGACAAACGAGCGCTGGCGCGTGCGCACGGACGAGATTCGGTACAGCGAAATCTACATGGGCGAGCGAATCGACACCAACGCGCCCGAGCACCGAGAGGGAAAGACGGTCGCCGTGCCGTTTGACAAGCGCGTGCTGACCGCGCAGGAGAGCGCGCCTGTGCGCGTGACCGAGCGCATCGCGCCCACGCGCGTCTTCACCGACCCCAAGGGCAACCATATCGTGGATTTCGGGCAGCACATCACCGGGCTTGTCGAAATCACGATACAGGGCACAAAAGGGCAAACCGTGACCGTACGGCACGCGGAGACGCTGGATCAATACGGCGTGTTCTACCCCGACACACTGCGCGCCGCCGAATCGCGCGATACCTATATCCTAAGCGGCGAACAGCAAACGCTGATGCCGCACTTCACCTTTCACGGCTTCCGCTATATCGCGGTGGACGGAATTTCAAACATGCAGGCGGACATGTTCACCGCCTGCGTTATGCACACGGATATGCGCCAAACGGGTGCATTCTGGTGCGACAACGAGAAAATCAACCGTCTGCAAAGCAACATTGCCTGGTCAATGCGCGATAACTTTTTCGATATTCCCACCGACTGCCCGCAGCGCGACGAACGCCTTGGCTGGACGGGTGACGCGCAGGTGTTTTCGTGGACGGCTGCATATCTGCGCGATACCGCGCTGTTCTTCAGCAAATGGATGCGCGACATGGCGGCGGAATCCTCGCAGGAGACGGGCGTGCCACACATCGTGCCCGATATTCAGGGCAGCCGTTCCTCCGCCGCATGGAGCGACGCGGCGGCAATCATCCCGTGGGTCGTCTATCAAACCTACGGCGACATCCGCATTCTTGAAGAATCGTGGCGCTGCATGCACGAGTGGGCGGATTACATCATCGCACGCACGGACAGGAACGGGCTGTGGACAAGCGATTACCAGTTCGGCGACTGGCTTGCGCTCGACCGCGAGGAAGGTCCTTCCAGCGTCGGCGCTACGGACGTGTATTTTGTGGCGAACGCCTATTTCGTATATGTGACCGACATCGTGGCGCAGGCGGCGCTTGCGCTGGGGAAGCCGAAAGAAGCGGCGTATTACAAAAACGTTCACGACAAAACGCTGCAATCCTTCCGCGAGGAGTATTTCACCGCGCGCGGACGCATTGTGTCGGAAACGCAGACGGCGTGCGTGCTCGCGCTGCATTTCGGTCTGGCGCGCGAGCAGGACAGGGAAGCCATACTCAAAACGTTGGTCGCCAACATCGAGCGCCACAAGAATCACCTGACCACAGGCTTTGTCGGCACGCCGTACCTGTGCCACGCGCTGTCGGACAACGGGCGGCACG
>CAZEIC010000142.1:0-3113 GCA_964512175.1 uncultured Oscillospiraceae bacterium
CCCAGACACCATGCGTCGGCACGGTCGCTGGTGACCAATCCGTTTTCGCTGTGCATACGCAGGTAGGACGCATAGCGTTTCATTCCATCGTATGCGTTTTTCAATGCCGAAAGGTCGCCCGTATAACGGTAGTACTGCCATGGCACAACGGCAATCGCGCATCCCCAGCCGCCGGGTCCTCCTCCGTTTTTGGTATACGGCGCAGTGTACTGCACATGACCCGTTATGCTGTCCTGACAGTCAAGGATATCCCGCATCCATTTATTCAAAAACGGCGCGTAATCAAGCGTCATCAGCGCCGACTGACATACAAGCTGTCCGTCGCCCGTATATCCTTTTCTTTCTATATGCGGACAATCGGTCGGGATGCCCATGTGCAGGTTGCACAGCTGCGTGCGCGTAAAGGCAGCGTACAGCCAGTCAAGGACGGGCTGACCGCACGAAAAGGCGGAAGTCACGCGTACATCGGCGTGAACCACTTCAACATGCAGCACCTGTGCGCGCCCGCTGACCGCAAAGTATCGGAAGCCGAACCATGTGGTGCGCGGGCGAACCATACGCCCCTTGCCATCAGAAACCACGCTAAAGCGCTGATCGTGACCATAGCGCGGTTCCGGTGCGCCGCATGCATCCGGAGCTTCCGAAAAGCGCACGTCAACCCTGCCGCCAGCCGTTTCTTTGTCTTTGAACACAACAAAGCCTACGGTGTTTTCGCCCGCATCGTATACTTTCGCGGCGGGAAAAGATGCAACCAGTCGCGGTTTGATGATACGAATCACACGATCCGTCGGGCAGGACTGTTCCTCAAAGCAGGTGTCAAGTGGCGCGAGTAGGCGCGCATGCTCCCATTCGGAGGTATCCGCTGTCGTCCAGTCTTCAGGCAGTCGGCGCAGATCCAGTGTTTCGCCCTTGAAAAATTGGCATTCCGTCACATCGCCGTCGTGAACGCGCGTCTCTTCCCCTGAATCCAATACGCCTGCTTGACCGTCTTCGCACGTCCATGTCATGTGCCAAATCAGCCGCGGCTGACCATAACAAACACGCTTGTTAAAGGAGGGCATATCCTGCGCAAAATATCCAGGTATTAGTGAGACGGCCAATATGTTCCGCCCTCTGCGCACAAACGGGGTCAAATCGTATTGCATAAAGCAGCAGCGGTGGCGCATCTGTTCGTCAAACGGGACGCCGTCGACGGTGATGTCGCGCGGAGCATAATCGGTGTAAGCCGGCGCGAACAAATCATCCGATACGCTTTTTCCGTTGATGAACAACCGAAAACTCCCCAAGCCGCATATATGAATACCGATGCGCGCGTTGCTTGGTAAATCAAACGCGGAAGCAAAGCATGGCGCTTTCCACACCGGATTGCCGCCAACCCATAATGCCTGACCAAACGCTTCTTCCTGTGTCATACAAACTCCTTATAACGCATCTGCGACGACGCATGATAACCTCTTATGAGCGCATGGCTGCAGGTGAACGCGCGAAGCGTATCAGCACCGTTATGACGTCATGTGCTGGTACGCGTGCAAGCACGCGGTTATCTTCTATGATGTATGCATCGCCTGCGACGCGCTCCGTGATGTCGGTCAGATGCGCGTTTTGCACAGCGTACGGGAGCGTCAGAACGGCCTGTGTGTCGGTATCCGTATCGGAACAGATGCGCACAATCAACCCGTCGCCTGCTTCCGCCAGCTTCACACACGACAGCGAGAGACCGCTGCCCGACAGTGAAAGCAGCGCGCTTTCCATCGGAAGCGTACCCGTATGGCAAAAGCCGCTGACGGCATCCACCACCTGTGTGCCCGCAAGGAATCGCCGTGTTTCTTCATCGACCTGCCTGTCCGATACAAGCCCGATTGCGAGCTTGAACGGTATTTCGCCGATATCGGGTATCGGGTCGGGCGCGATGCTGCCGCGAACCAGCGTGACGCTCATTTTATCTCCGTATCCGCGGAAGCCGTATTTACAGTCGCTCATCAGGGCGATGCCGTTGGCCGCGATGACCTGAAGGGATGCTTGATCCAGCCGGACGCCCGGTCGATTGATTGTTCCGCCCGGCAGACGGCTGCGGAACATGTCGGGCGCTTGCGGCAGGCGCACGCTGTAACTGAGGTTGGGGATTGCGCGTGCCGAACCAAACTCGCGCCAGTTGCAGACCGCGTCGTATACAATATGATTCGCGTCTTGATCCAGCGAGACGGTATACTGTATATGGGTTTGATCGTTGACCTCAGTGCGCACAGTGAACGCCTTTCGTAAATCACCCCACGCGCCTGTTTTTATATAGGTGCGAACACCCGCCGGGCGTACGCTCATATATTGCCCTATCACCCACGCCGAACGGCTGTCTGGCGCTTCTTCAATCCAGTCAAAACCGCCGTCAAACGCCATTTCCCGTCCTGTTTGCTTGTCCGTAAGCCGCGTCAGGCGCGAGGCGGGGCGCATGATACTCGAACGTGTGCCATTCCGCGCGGATGCGCTCGTTCTCCAGCGTCATGTCAAACGCTTCCTCCTGCCGCCACGCAAGCACGGAAACGGGATAGACCGCGGGCTTCGGGCAAGCGCCCGGGCGCAGCGCCACGGTGATATAGCCGCACGCGGGCAGCGTCACAGCCAAAAGGACATCCGTGCACATATTCGCGCTGCCAAAGGCGCGGCGATGATCTATCATTTGATGGGCGACCGGCGTACCGTCCGGCAGTATGAATTCCATGCCCTGCGTTTGATCGTAATCCCACACGACCAAGGGTACAACCTTTCGGAGCGTTTCGGGCAAGGGGTTGAACAGATGGAACACGCGCAGCCCATCGCGGCGCGGGGTCAAACCGCCCTGCATGGCGTCAATGGCGTACGCTTCGCTCTTATGATCGGACGCAATGCGCGCATCAAACGCGGAGAGTTTGGAGGTGTCTATCGCTCCGCATAGCTTTGCGAGTGAAAGGCTGCGCGCGGAATCCACGGCGCTGGTTACCAACTGATATTGACCCATCGCGAACTCCCGGGTCTCCCGTTTGCACGAGCCGGGCAGAATATCATGAAAATGACTGAACAGCACCTTACGCCACGCCTCCTCCAAGGCAGGCGCGTTGTAAGGCGCATTGGCGCATATG
>CAZEIC010000142.1:3123-3398 GCA_964512175.1 uncultured Oscillospiraceae bacterium
CCAGTGAAGAGAACAGCTCGGTATCCTGCAGCGAGCGTTCGGCAAGGATGTTTCCGCGCTTGATGCGCGTCTGGGTGGTGTAGCAGCCCGAGAACATGCTGTTGCGTTCACCCGTGAGCACGGGCAGATGATTCCGTATGCTCTCCAGCGCGTTGAAATACTCGCCAAAGGTAGAAAAGCGCACAGTCGGGAAAATCGGCCACGTCATCATCTCGCACAAATGATCCAAATCCCTGCGCGTCGGTCCGCCGCCGTGATCGCCCACGCCGAACACC
>CAZEIC010000143.1:0-3342 GCA_964512175.1 uncultured Oscillospiraceae bacterium
GTCGCCATATCGACTTGATAGAGGCCAGGCGCATCACCAGCAGGCGCGCCGATCGTCTTGTTTTTCTGCCCTGGCAGATCAATTCATTTCGGAACCCGCTTCCATCCATGTAAACGGCGTGTAATAAGTAAGCGTAATCAAATTCTTATAAAATAATCTCAAAAAAAAGTGAAAAAAGGTATTGACAATCCACACATTGCGTGGTATACTATACCCAGAGAGTGAGGCAGGGAAGCCCACGTAATGAGGAGGATGACCCATGAAAAAGATTTGCACCATCGCCAACAACAACGGAAAACAGGATGACCGCGTAACGATTATGTGGAGCGAAGACGACAAGCACCTGTACGGCGCAAGCAAAGCCGGCACCGAGCAGTGCGAGGAAACCGCCGAAACGTACGAGGACGCCTGCAAGCTGGCCGCAAAGCTCTGGGACGTCACCTATTGGGATCGCCGGGACGCATAACAGCCCGCACGGAAACTACAAATCAGACTTCACCCCGCGCCGCCACCATCGCGGCGCATCGTTATATACCCAAAGGAGGTACACATGACATACCCTGATTTCTGCGCGCGCGTGAACGAGGCGCAAAATGTCAAGGATTGCTTTACGGAGCATGTCGGGATCGATCATCTTGCATGGATAGCTGCTCACGGGACGATACGAGATCTGCGTGATATGTCAGGCATGAGCCGCGCGGCGTGGTGCAGGACGTATCACATCCCGGTGCGGACAGTCGAGGATTGGGACGCGGGTGTTCGCGCCGCGCCTGATTATCTGCGTGTATTGATCGCCTACACGATGATTCCGGGCATTGGCGACAAGAGGCTCGCATGAGCGCGTATGAAAAAAAGCCCTGTGCCGTCTGCGGCGCGCCGCTCCCGCGCCGCCGCTTTCTGTACTGCTCCGACGCCTGTCGCACTGAGGCGAACCGCAGCCGGGACGCTTTAGGACGCGCGGCACACAAACCGCCGCCGCTCCCGCGTGAACGCGTCTGTCCGGACTGCGGGAAAGGGTTTATGCAGCGCGGATCGTCCGTACGCTGTCCGTCATGTCAAGCAAAGCGCAACCGGGCTGCGCAGATAGATTACCTACGTCGAGAAAGCGTCGGTCACGTGCGCCGCATCGGCAGCGTCGATCTGTGCGCCGCCTGCGGAGAGCGGTACATGGTCGAAAGCAGTCATCAGAAATATTGTAAAAATTGCAGCGCCGACGCGACGCGCGAAAACCGACGCATCAAAGAGCGAGAACGTCGAGAGCGCATGAAAACCGACGCCGCGCTGACCGAGCGCATGAACCGTGCGGATGATCGCCTGCCCACATCGCGCGCCTGTGTCGTCTGCAGAACGATCATGACGCCCGCAGGCAAACGTGTTTTTTGCTCATCCGCCTGTGAGACGGCTTACCGTGCGGCACGCGGGCGCCTCACTGACGATATAAACGCGTTACCGCGCGCATCCGACCGTGGCGGGCTGACCGCGCTCCGCCTAAGTAAAAGCCTAACCCAATCGCAACTCGCGCACGCGGTCGGCGTCGATCAGTCCGTCGTCAGCCGATGGGAGTGCGGCAAATCGCCGATCCCGGATGCGTACAAAAGAGCCCTTTGCGCCGTACTCGGCTGCATATCGCTCGAATAGCCGCGCGCAGTGTTTTCCAAACAACAAAAATCGGGGCTTGCGCCCCGCCCCTAAAAAGTAGCCACCACAACATGTGCACGAGCAGGGGCGGCGAGAAACCGCCGCCCCGTCCTTTTCAAAACTCGTCCTTTGCCGTCGGGTTGTTGAGTACGCCAAACGCTACAAACAGCTCAAGCGCGCTCGCAACAACTGCTTTGATAGTGTCAGACATGCCAACGTCGATGACGCCAATCGTGACCAAGATAGCGAGTATTTGCGCTACAATCGCGCCCCAGACTACGGGAGACTTCATCCGATTCTGCATGGTATTCCCTCCTTACACCCTGTCCGTATGCAAGTGTTCGTCCAGTCGCATGTGCGCCTGTTTGCTGCTTTGTTCCACGACGACCACGCGCTCGCGCAGTTCCTTCACGTCGTCCTTGACCCCGCGCACGTCGGTTTTGATTTCTTTGATGTCATTCGAGATGTTTTCGAGCTTGACGATAACAGCAGCCGTATCAGACGCGGACTGCCGCGTGTCCGCCTTCGTCCCGCGCCGCGCGGAGATGATATTGAAAACCAGCGACACAATCATCGCGACGGTGGCGACGCAGACGGCGATTTCAGACGTGCCCACGATTTACGCCTCCCCCGTGATCTCGCTCAGCGCGTCCAGACACGCCGCGCATTGCTCAAGCGCCGCGTACAGCGCGTTCAGCAGCGCCTTTGGCACAAGGACAGCCGATTCCTCGGCTTCGCCTGGAGAGACGGGTTTAACCCCCGTCAAATCGCCGCCGTTGGCGTCCTCGGGCGTTAATGTACTCGTGATCTCCTTGTACGTCAGCCACGTCACCAGTTCCATGCCGCACATGCCCGTTTCCACTTGCCCTGCGTCCCTCTGCGCCGCCCTGACCGCCGCTTCGGTTTCCGCACCGAAGTCGCCGTCTGCGCCGTACTTGGGCAATAAATAGCCCTTTGCTAACAGCGCCTCTTGCAGATTCCGCACAAGCACGCCCTTGTCGCCACGTTTAAGTATCATGTCGCTCATGTCTACCTCGCCACCTTCCGTGTTTTTCTCGGCGTCAATGTACTCCGCCTCCACGCCCTCGTCCATGGCCTTTTGTACTTCGTAACGATAATCGTCCATGGTCAGCCCGTATTTGCGCAGCCAGTGCAGGATATCACCATGATTGCTCGCCAGGCCCATATCGTGCAGCTCGCGGTGATCACGCACGTTCTCCGTCGTGATCCCATGCAGCAGACACAGATGCGCCGTCAAGTTGACCGCCGCGCCCATGACCGCCGCGCGGAAGTAGCTTTCGTCGGTCAAGCCGTCCTCGCAGATTTCAAACCCGATGTACCCTTTGCGGTTCGCATTGCCGTTTGCGCCGTTGCCCGACAGCCAGCAGCGAATATTCCACGGCAGGACTTGGTAGATCGCCACCGTATCATCGGCGAGCTTCCCGATATACGCGCTCGCGCAGACCTTCCCCGCGCGGTTGTGGTGGTTGCCGTAGGCGTTCTTCCCGAGCCGCCCGTCGTCGGGCTGGACGTAGCGCTTGAGGCGAGGGTTATTCGCGCCCGTTGAGTGTACCTGTACTCCCGTCGGCGTCTGCCGGACGTTGGCGCGGAAGCAGTCGCTCTTGGTAAAGTACAGGCGGTAAATTGTGATCTTACGCATTCTCCGCCATCTCCTTACGCTTCGTCAGTGCCGCATAGATGCTC
>CAZEIC010000144.1:0-3328 GCA_964512175.1 uncultured Oscillospiraceae bacterium
TCACCTACAACGGCTCGACGAACGCGCCCATCAACCAGGGCAATTATGCGGTGACCGGCACGGTGGACAACGCGATGTGGCAGGGGACGGCCACGGGCACGCTGGCGGTGGCCGGACTGACGCAGTCGATCACCTTTGCGCCGATTGCGCCGCAAAAGACAACGGCATCGGTGGGATTGAGCGCGACGGGCGGAGCATCGGGCAATCCGGTGACGTTTGCGGTGGCGTCGGGGCCGGGGAGCATCGCCGGGGCGACGAACCTGACCTTTACGGGGCCGGGCGACGTGACGGTGGTGGCGTCGCAGGAGGAGAATATCAACTATGGCGCGGCGCCGAACGTGACGAATATCGTACGCGTGTTCGTCGTTACGCCGGACAACGGACCGTTGGCGGGCGGGAACGCCGTGACGGTCAGCAACGGGAATTTCGGGACGGTCACGAATGTGGTGGTCGGGAGCGCGGGGGTTGCGCCGGTTTCGTCCGGGGCGGATTGGTTGATGCTGGCGATGCCGGCCGGCGCGGAGGCGGGAACGGTGGACGTCACGGTGCAGGCGGATGGAGAGGGCGACATCGT
Organism: uncultured Oscillospiraceae bacterium; assembly: GCA_964512175.1. Lineage (GTDB taxonomy): Bacteria > Bacillota > Clostridia > Christensenellales > Aristaeellaceae > CAZEIC01. The sequence continues at coordinate 575 of CAZEIC010000144.1, forward strand.
CCTGCCGGACGCCTATTCCTACAATGCGGCGGGCTCGATCGCCACGGTGGCGCCGGCGTCGGGGATTGAAACGGGGGCGTTCGAGGTGGTGATCGGCGGTCTCAATCTCGGGGATGGCGGCGACATCACGAACGTGACGTTATGCGGGGCCGCAGCGGCGATCCAGAGCCAGTCAGCCACGCAGGTGGTGGTGGTGGCCGCGGCCGGGACGCCGGGCGTCGGCGACGTGCGGGTGTTTTCGACGCGATTCGGCGAGACGGTGGCAAGCGATGCGTTCGAGTATATCGCGCTGGATCCGCCGGAGATGATCGTGCTGGGGACGAACGGCGCGGAGATCGCGAGCGGGGAGGCGGCGCAGACGGGCAACGGCACGGCGTTTTCGCTGCTGGAGCCGGGGCAGGACGAGGCACGGGTCTTCTCGATCACCAACGGGGGCGTGGCGCTGCTGGAAATCGCGGGCTGGGGCAGTTCGGATGCGCGGTTTGCGGTAGAGGGACTGCCCGCGACGGTGCCGGACGGGACGCTGGAGACCTTCACGGTGCGGTTCACGCCGGATGGGCCGGGGGCGTTTGCGGCGGCGATCGTCTTTACGAATAACACGGACGCGGCGACGTTCACGCTGAACGTCTCCGGTGCGGTCTGGGCGGTCGCGCCGACGGATGGTCCGTTTGCCGGAGGCAACACGATCACCGTGATCGCGGGCGGCATTGGCGCGGGCGCGGACGTCTACAGCGCTACGATCGGCGGCGCGGAGGGGACGATCACGGCGCAGACGGCGACGTCGGTGACGTTCGCCGCCGGGGCGAATGCGACCGAGGGGCTGAAGGACATCGTGATCCGCTCCGCCAGCGCGGGAGCGACGACGCTGGCGGGGGCGTACACGGTGAATCCGGCGGGCGAGATCGCGGGCGGCGCGGGCGGGCAGCGCTGGGCGGACTACCGGGTGAATTTCTTCGGCAGCGGTTCGACGGATCCGAACAAGGACGTGCGGTATCCGACGAATGCGGCGCCGGACGGCACGGGGCGGTGGACGTACTACAACAACACGACCTTGGCCGGGGGCTTCGTGGAACTGGTGTCCACAAACGGGCTGACGAACGGGGTTTTCCTGGCCGCCAAGGATTACGACAACCAATTTGCCACCGACGGCATCCGGGCCGAACCGGTCGACTGGATCAGCCAGATTGCGGCGACCAACTTCCTGTATGGAACGACCGCGACCATGACGAACCGCGTGGTGATTACCAATTTGCCCGGGGCCGACTACCGGGTGGATGTATTCGCCGGATATGGCGCCGCGCGCTGGGAATTCAACTGCAAGCTGTTCGAGGGCGTCTGGACCAGCGGCATGAGCAGTGCCGGCGGCAGTTGGGGCACCAATGCATCCGCGTGGCAGAATTCCGGCGGCGGCGGAATGAATCTGAACGTGACCAATGCGGCCTGGTATCCGGACCGCTACATCACATGGTCCAACGTGGCGCCTGTGGATCGCGCCGTCACGGTCATCCAGTGGACCAATAGCTACAGCAGCACCTTCAAGTTCCTCAACGCGATGCGCATCAGCGGGTGGGAGCCGACGGGCGAAGGCGGGGCGGGGGTGGATCCGGCGTTCGGCCCGCTGGCGGGCGGGTATCCAGTGACGATTCTCGGAACGAACCTGTGCGACGGGACGACGGGCGACGTCCGGGTCTGGCTGGCGGGCGTGGAGGCGGCGGTGCAGTCGGTGTCGGGTTCGACGCAGATCGTGGTGACGGCCGGGGCGGCGGCCTTTGCCCTCACGGGCGACGTGGTGGTCGAATCGGTGCGCTTTGGAACGACGGTGCGCGAAGACGCCTTCACCTACCGGCATGCGGCGGACTTCCGGGTGCTCGGCCTGGACGGCGCGGAAATCGCGGACAACGAGACACCGCGGCGCAGCAAGGGCACGGACTTTGGCGAGGCCGGGACGGGGATGGCCGTCACGAACGTGTTCACCATCGAGAATCCGGGCGAGACTGCGCTGGCGATCTCCGGCTGGACGACGAACGGGGCGGGGGCGGCCTCCTTCCGCGTGGTGGGCGCGCCGGCGAGCGTCCCGGCGGGCGAGCGGGGCTATCTGACGGTGGCGTTCGAGCCGGCGGGCGCGGGGGAGTTGGCCGCGCGGATCGATTTCGCCAACGACAGCGGAATGACGCCGTTTCGCCTGAACGTGGCGGGCACGGGGCTGGATGGCAGCCTGCGTGTCGACGGCGGTGGCGCGTTTGGCGCGGTGCAGACGGGCGGAACGTTGGAGCGAACCTTCACGTTGCGCAATGTCGGCGGGACCACGCTCAACGTGGATCAGGCGGATCTGTCGGATGCGGTGAATTATGCCCAGACCGGCATTCCGGCTTCGCTGGCGGCGGGCTCGTCGGCGGACTTCACGATCACGTTCCAACCGCAGAGCGACGGGGTGAAGGCGGGGACGCTGACAGTCGGCACGGTCGAGGGCAGCGAGTACGTGCTGGCGCTGTCGGGCGAGGGGATTTCGCAGACGTTGCTGGCGGTGCGGGGCACCAATGGCGTGGAGCTGGCCGACGGCGCCGTGCCGTCGCTGGCGGCGGGGACGGACTTCGGCTTTGCGGCGCGCAGTGCGCCGCTCTCGCGGACGTTCACGATCGCCAACGCAGGCAACCAGACCCTGCACGTCTGGGGCATCACAGTGGAAGGCGCGGGGGCGGGCAAGTTTGCGCTCTCGGGCGTGCCGTCGACGGTGGCGGGCGGGGCGACGGCGAC
>CAZEIC010000145.1:0-3322 GCA_964512175.1 uncultured Oscillospiraceae bacterium
TACGACTTCCCGCACAACAAGTTCGTCGCCGGGTTCATCGGCAGCCCGCAGATGAACTTCTTCGAGGTCAAGCTCGAGAACCAGAACGGTCAGGTCGTGGCGCTGTTTGGCGAAAACAAGATCGTCATCCCGCCGGAGAAGGTCAAGAAGCTCGTGGACGAGAGCTACATCGGCAAGGAAGTCACCATGGGCATCCGCCCCGAGAACATCTCGGACGATCCCGCCTACGTCGCGGCGCATAAGGATTCCGCCATCAAGGTGCACGTAGAAGTGACCGAGCTCATGGGCTCGGAAACCTACCTCTACTTCACCACGACCGGCAAGGAAGAAAGCATCATCGCGCGCGTCGATCCGCGCACGGCGACCCGCATGGGCGACGACATCGAAGTCGCGTTCGACACCACGCGCCTCCACTTCTTCGACAAGGACACCGAGGCGACCATCCTCAACAAGTAATATCATAATTCAAATCGCCGCCCCCGGTCAATAAAGGGGGGCGGCTTTTGTCATGCTGCCGGAAAAATGGCGGGAAAACAAAGCGCGCCGTGCAGAACGGTTCGCCGCATCGTTGCGAATTCTTGCCAAACCTTTTATTTGGCTGTGCGAAACGCTGGAATCGTTTGACAATACCAGCGTTTTTCCATATAATGATGTGACGATCACAAAAGGGGGCGACCTGAACCATGCGAGTGTTACTGACCGGGGGCGCGGGGTATATCGGCACGCATACCTGTCTTGCGCTGCTGGAAGCGGGGTATGACGTAGTAGTTCTGGACAATCTTTCCAACAGCAGCCCGGAGGCGCTGCGCCGGGTCGAGGAAATCACGGGAAAGAAGGTGCCCCTGTACATCGTGGACTGCGCGGACGAACTCGTCGTCACGCAGGTGTTCGAGGCGCAGAAGATCGACGCGGTCGTGCATTTCGCGGGGCTGAAGTCCGTCCCCGAGTCGGTCGCGCAGCCGATCAAGTATTACCAAAACAACCTCGGCGCGACGATGGCGCTGTGTAATGTAATGAAGAAATACGGCGTGCGGCGGCTGGTGTTCAGCTCGTCCGCGACGGTGTACGGCACCAACGACCACATGCCGCTGCGCGAGAACGCGCAGACGGGCTGCACCAACCCTTACGGCTGGACGAAGTGGATGTCCGAGCGCATTTTGACGGACACGGCGACGGCGGAGGGCTGGTCGGTCGTGCTGCTGCGCTACTTCAACCCCATCGGCGCGCATCCGTCCGGGCGCATCGGCGAAGACCCGGCGGGCGTTCCCGCCAACATCATGCCCTACATCTGCCAAGTCGCCTCCGGCAAGCTCCAGCAGCTCAACGTCACGGGCGACGATTACGACACGCCCGACGGCACGGGCGTGCGCGACTATATCCACATCATGGACCTCGCAGACGGGCATCTGGCGGCGCTTAAATACACCGCCAGCAGCGTGGGCTCGCTCGCGGTCAACCTCGGCACGGGCGAGGGCTACAGCGTGTTCCAGCTTCTGCATACGTTCGAGGAGGTCAACGGGCTGCGCATCCCCTACCGCGTGACCGCGCGCCGGCCGGGCGACATCGGCGTGTGCTACGCCGACCCCTCGCTTGCCAAAGACGCGCTGGGCTGGCAGGCGAAGCGCTCGCTCGCCGACATGTGCCGCGACGCGTGGCGCTGGCAGAAGAACAACCCCAAGGGGTATCACGGCACGGAGGAAACAGTATGATTTATCAACGCATCAAAACCATCCTGCCGCATTTTCAGTTCGTCGGCGAGTATGTGTCGGCGACCGAGCTGCAGTCGGGCAACGTCAACGAGACGTACCACCTCGTCTACAGCCGCAACCACGAGCACCACTACATCCTCCAGCGCGTCAACACCTACGTGTTCAAGAACCCGCAGGGCGTGATGCACAACATTTCGATGGTGACGAGCCACCTGTGCGACAGCCTGCGCGCGCAGGGCAAGGACCCCAAGGGCAGCGTGCTCTCCATCATCCGCACGCGGGAGGGCGAGCTGCTCTACACAGACGACCATCAGGACGTGTGGCGCGCATACGGCTACATCCTCGGCGCGACGGCGCACGACGCGGTGTCCGACCCGCGGCTGGTGTACGAGGTCGGGCGCGGGTTTGGCAACTTCCAGAGCCTGCTGTCCAACTTCCCGGCAAACGAGCTGTACGAGCCCATCCCCAACTTCCACAACACGCGCAAGCGCTTCTACGCCTTCGTGCGCTCGCTGGACGAGGACAAGGCGGGGCACGTACATGAACTGGAAGACGAAATCGAGTTCATGTTCGAGCGCCGGCTGATGATGTCGGAGATCGTCAAGCTGCTGGACGCGGGCGTGCTGCCGCTGCGCGTGACGCATAACGACACCAAGTCCAACAACGTCATGATCGACGACAAAACGGGCAAGGCGATCTGCGTCATCGATTTGGACACCGTCATGCCCGGTTCTTCTTTGTACGACTACGGCGACGGCGTGCGCTTCGGCTGCTCGACCGCCGCCGAGGACGAGGAAGACACCAGCAAAATCAAGCTCGACGTCGAAAAGTTCACGGCGTTCACCGAGGGCTACCTGTCGGAGACGAGCAGCGCGCTCGTGCCCGCCGAGCTTTCGCGGCTGGTGCTGGGCATCAAGGTCATCACCTGCGAGCTGGCGATGCGCTTTTTGATGGACTACATCGACGGCAACGTATATTTTCGCGTCAATTCGCCGCAGCATAACCTCGTCCGCGCGCGCGCGCAGATGGCGCTGCTGCGCGATATCGAGCGCCGCGAGCGCGAACTGGAGCGCATCGTCGGCACGCTGATTCGCTAAACAATCGACAGACAAACGGGGGAAGGCAACATGGCAGAGCGTATTATCTTGGACGCAAACAACATGATGGCGGACGTGATCGGCTATTCCTATGGCATCGAGGAATCGCGCGTGCAGGCGCTTTCCAGCATGGCGGAGCGCGCAAACGCCGCCGTGCAGAAAAAGCGCGGCACGGGCTGGCTGGGCTGGACGGAGCTGCCCTACCAGCAGGAAGCGCTGATTGCAGACATCGAGGCGACCGCGCGGCACATCCGCAGGCGGTATTCCGCGTTCGTGGTGCTCGGCATCGGCGGCAGCGCGCTGGGGCCCATCGCGGTGCAGCAGGCGCTGTGCCACCTGCATTACAACGAACTGCCCGTCGAAAAGCGCGGCGCGCCGCGCGTATATGTCGAGGACAACATCGACCCCGAGCGCATGCGCGCGCTGCTGGACGTCATCGACGTGCGGCAGACGTGCTTCAACATCATCACCAAATCGGGCGCGACCGCCGAGACCATGAGCCAATACCTCATCATC
>CAZEIC010000146.1:0-2384 GCA_964512175.1 uncultured Oscillospiraceae bacterium
GTCAGGGCGTACCTGCGGGGCGAAGACGTGACGTTCGACGAGGTATGAACATGCGGGAATTGGCTGCGAAAGCGTACGACCTGCGCCGGGACGCGCTGGACATCATCATGGCGGGCGGCGGCGGGCACATCGGCGGCGATATGAGCTGCATGGAAATCGTCCTGACGCTCTACGCCCGCATGCGCGTGTCGCCCGAGCGCACGGACGACCCCGACCGCGACCGGTTTGTTTTGTCCAAGGGGCATTGTGTGGAAACGCTTTACGCCGTGCTCGCCGACCAGGGCTTTCTGGATCTGGAGGATGTCAAGGCGCGATACCTCAAGCCCGGCTCGCCCTATATCGGACATCCGAGCAATAAGCTGCCGGGCATCGAAATGAACAGCGGCTCTTTGGGGCACGGGCTGTCGATCTGCGTAGGCATGGCGCTTGCAGGACGCATGGACGACAGGCGGTACCGCGTATATACCGTGCTGGGCGACGGCGAACTGGCCGAAGGCTCTAATTGGGAAGGAGCCATGGCGGCAGGACATTACGGGCTTTCCAACCTGTGCGCCGTCGTTGACCGCAATCATTTGCAAATCACGGGCGACACAGAGCGCGTCATGCGCTGCGGCGATGTGTGCGCGCGGTTCTCCGCCTTTGGCTGGCATACGATTCATGTCTTGGACGGCAACGATGTCAGCCAGCTATCCGCCGCGCTGGACGAGGCGGAGGCGACAGAGGAAAAACCAACGGCGATCATCGCCGAAACCGTCAAGGGCAAGGGCGCGTGCATCATGGAAAACAAGGCGGACTGGCACCATCATCTGCCAAGCGCCGAGGAATACAAAAGCATCGCCAAAGAGTTCGCCGCCCGGAAGGAGGCGATACTGCGTGCATAGCATCGCCAACCGCGCGGTCGTGTGCGAAGCGCTCATGGCAGCCGCCGCGACAGACAGGGACATCGTCGTGCTATGTTCCGACAGCCGCGGTTCAGGGTCGATGACCGCCTTTGCCAACGCATATCCCGCGCAGTTTGTGGAGGTGGGCATCGCCGAACAAAGCCTGGTGAGCGTCGCCGCCGGGCTTGCCGCATGCGGAAAGAAAGCGTTCGCCGTATCGCCCGCGTCCTTTCTGTCCACGCGCGCCTACGAGCAGTGTAAGGTGGATTGCGCGTACTCGGGCGCGAACGTCAAACTCGTGGGCATATCCGGCGGCGTGAGTTACGGCGCGCTGGGCATGACGCACCATTCCGCGCAGGACATCGCCGCCATGAGCGCCATCCCCGGCATGCGCGTGTACATGCCCAGCGACCGGCATCAGACAAAGAAGCTGTTTGAGGCCTTGCTGCGCGATACGCAGACCGCCTATATCCGCCTGGGCAGAAACCCGGTCACGGACGTATATGAAGAAAACAACGTGCCCTTTGTCATGGACAGGGCAACCTTGCTCCGAGAAGGCGCGGACGTGCTGCTCGTCGCCTGCGGCGAGATGGTCAGGCCCGCGCTGGACGCATCGTCGCTGCTGGAAGAAAGCGGCGTATCGGCAGGCGTGCTTGACATGTACTGCGTCAAGCCTTTTGATACAAAGACTTTGCTGACCGCCGCTCGCGGCAGGCGGCTGGTCGCCGCCGTCGAGGAACACGCGCCCTTCGGCGGCCTTTCCAGCATGGTCGCGCAGGCAACCGCCGCGCATGATCCAAGGCGCGTCCTCTGCCTGTCGCTGCCGGATGCGCCCGTGATGGCCGGAACATCGCAGGAGGTGTTCGCGCGGTACGGGCTGACCGGGGCGGGCATCGCCGCGCGCGTGATGAAGGAGCTGATATGATGCGCGGGTACATCCTATCTATCGACCAGAGTACACAGGGCACGAAAGCGTTCGTGTTTGACGATGCGGGAAAAGCGCTTTCGCGCGCCGACGCGCCGCATGTGCAGCTTATCAGCGAGGCGGGCTGGGTGTCTCACGACCCGGAGGAGATTTTCGCGAACGTACTCAAAACAGCACGGCTGGCGATTGAGCAAGCGGGCGTCGCCCCCGGCGCGATCGCCTGCGCGGGCATCAGCAACCAGCGTGAAACGACTGTGGCGTGGAACGCGGACACCGGCGCGCCCGTGTGCGACGCGGTCGTTTGGCAGTGTGCGCGCGCGGCGGATATATGCGCGGAAATCGTCAAGGCAGGCTTTGGCGAGATTGTTCGAGAGCGCACCGGCATCCCGCTGTCCCCATATTTCCCAGCGGCGAAGCTGGCGTGGATAACCCGAAACGTACCGGAAGCCGCGCGCCTTGCGCGAAACGGCAAGCTGCGCGTCGGAACAATCGACGCATGGCTGCTCTGGAAGTTGACAGGGCGCTACCTGACCGACTTTTCCAATGCCTCGCGCACGCAATTGTTCAATATCCACTCG
>CAZEIC010000146.1:2394-3170 GCA_964512175.1 uncultured Oscillospiraceae bacterium
TCGCTTTCGTGGGACGAGGAGCTTTGCGCGGCGTTCGGCGTGCGCGCGGACAGTCTGCCGCAGGTCGTCGATTCAGACGCGGCGTTCGGGGAAACGACGCTGGACGGTCTGCTTCCCCGCCCGGTTCCCGTGCGCGCCGCGCTGGGCGATTCGCACGCGGCGCTGTTCGGGCAAAACTGCCAGATGCCCGGCCTGACCAAAGCGACCTACGGCACAGGCTCGTCCATCATGATGAACATCGGCGATCGCCCCATCCTTTCCGGGAGCGGGCTGGCGACATCGCTCGCGTGGAAGCGCCGCGGGCGCGTACTGTATGTCATGGAAGGCAACCTGCATTACACGGGCGCTGTCGTTTCGTGGCTCAAGAACGACCTTAGGCTGATTGCCGACGCGCAGGAGACAGAGGCATTGGCGCGCGCGGCCAATCCCGCAGACACAAGCTACCTCGTGCCGGCTTTCACGGGCCTTGGCGCGCCGCATTGGCGCGACGAAGCAAAGGCGGTGCTCTGCGGCATGACGCGCGTGACCGGACGCGCAGAGCTTGCGCGCGCGGCGCTGGATTGCATCGCATATCAGATTGACGACGTGCTTTGCGCGATGGAGAAGGATGCGGGCGTCCATATTCCCGTTTTGCTGGCGGACGGCGGCGCGGCGCGCAACGCATACCTCATGCAGTTTCAGGCGGATATCCTCAACCGCCCTGTCGATGTGCCCAAAGCGAGCGAAATGTCCGCCGTCGGCGCGGCGTACATGGCGGGCATCGCGGCGGGCGTGCT
>CAZEIC010000147.1:0-1192 GCA_964512175.1 uncultured Oscillospiraceae bacterium
TTCTTATTTGCATGATACCACAGACGCGTTCCGCTTGCAAGCGGAAAATGCGAAAATGTGTTCCCATTTTATGGCGGAGTATTGCGAACATAGCAGCGCGCGGGAGCAACCGTTACGTTGCTTTCTTGCACGATTTTCGACAGCAAAAACGCTCGTCTTCCGCAGAAAACGAGCGCTTTTATCGGAAATCGCGCAATGCTTGATGAGCGTGGCCTGTAAGCCGAGTTCTGTCGAGAATGGCCATCTATCTGCGCGCGCTGTCACCAGCGCGCTCTAGCGATTTTTGAAGGCGGGACGGGCAGCCCCATATGCCTTCGTTCATCTTGCACCAAGTGTGGTTTACAGGACGGACAAGTCGCCAAGCCGCCGGTGCGCTCTTACCGCACCTTTCCACCCTTACCGACGCTTGCGCGCCGGCGGTATCTCTCTGTTGCACTCGCCTTGGAGTCGCCTCCACCAGCCGTTAACTGGCACTCTGCCCTGTGGTGCTCGGACTTTCCTCACGCCCTTGCGGGCGTGCGACCATTCAGCCACCTCATCGCGTTCGCGATTTTCTTCCTATATGATGAGCCTGCCGCAGTTCTCGCATTCCACCACTTTGCCCGCCTTGATGTTGCGCAGCACCGTGGACGGCAGGGACATGTTGCAACCGCCGCACTGGTCGTTATTGAGCTTGGCAAGCGGCGGAACGCTGTGCTGCTTGATGGTTTTGTAGCGCTCCATATAGCCCGGTTCGATGCCCGCCGCCCTCTCCTGCGCCGCCGCGCGGAGCGCTTCGAGCTGCGTCATCTTCTCCTTATACTCCACGTCGTATTCGACCTTGAGCTTATCAAACTCCGCTTTCGCCTTGGCGGCGCGGAGCTTGACGTCCTGCTGCTGATGGCTTCTGTCCTCAGCATCCTTGCGGATACGCTTGATTTCCTGCTCATAGCTGGTGATGTTGCCCATCATGCGCTGCGCGTCGGTCAAAAAGACGCGCACGCCGTCGGTATCCTTGGGGGGATCGCTCTCAATGCGCGCCTGCAGCGCGCGAAGCTGATCCTCCGTGCGGGATATGGCATCCTTGAGCGCGTCGATTCTGTCCACCATCGCCATGACTTCGGATTCGATATGCTTGATGGCGTTTTGCTGCTCCATCAAAAAATCGCGGAACTTAATAAGCCTTTGCCGCGTCGGAGAGCGTTTGATCGCC
>CAZEIC010000147.1:1202-3162 GCA_964512175.1 uncultured Oscillospiraceae bacterium
GCGGTCCACCTCGACGTCCGCCTGCTGATAATTCCATAGCAATTCCAGTTGATTCATCCAGTTCCTCCTTACGCCATCCGCACGCCATAAGGCGCGCACGCGGATGGATAGACTTCCACCTGATATTCTACCGCGTTCATGGCGTTTTGTAAACACTTGCATAGGCGCGGCACCAAAATGTTTTCGGTGGCGAAGTGCCCCGCGCCGATGATCGGCAGCCCGCGCGCCGCCGCCTCGATCGCCTGATGATGCTTGACCTCGCCCGTGACGAACACATCCGCGCCCAGCCGAATGGCGCTGTCAAAGCCCACGCCGTATTCGCCGCCCGCAACGGCGACCGTGCGAACGGACGCGTCCGCGTCGCCGTATAAGCACACGGGCGATTGCAGGAATTCACGCAGCGTGCGCAGCAACTCCCCGGCGCGCACAGGCGACGCGGGCAGCTCGCCAAGCGCGATATACCGTTCCATGCGTCGGTTTTGCAATGCCAGAAGCTCGCACAGCGCGGCAGTCCCCGAATGCTCGGTAATGTCCAGATTGGTGTGCGCGCTGATGAGCGCGAGGTTGTTCCGGATCATATCGCAGATGAGCGCGCCCTCGTAATCGTCCTCGCGCAGATCCTTGCGCGGATGGAAAAACAGCGGGTGATGCGTCAAAATCAACTGCGCGCCACGCGCTGCCGCTTCGCGCGCGACGGCGGGCGTCGCGTCCAACGCGACGAGCACGCGAGTTACGGGCGCGTCCATAGCGCCCAGCAACAGCCCCACATTGTCAAACCCTTCCGCCGTATCAAAGGGCGCGATGCCGTTCAGCCAGTCATAGATGACCCGAACCGTCGCCTGTCGCATGCCCAATCGCCTCCCGTATCCATTGTAGTCGCTCGCCGGGCTCCCATTCGCGGGAGATCACGCGCTCGCGCCATGCGAGGTAATCGTCAAAGCCTTCCGGTCTGTCCCGCAAAAGGCATGGCCCGATATACAGCTCCCGGTCGCCGACCGCCCTTTCCCCCGTTTCCGCGAGCATCACGATATACCGGCGGCTGCCCGCGACCGCAATCGCCTCGCGCGCGAGGTGATATCCGATATCATACACCGCTTTCCGAAGCGCGAACAAATCGGTATGCGCCGAGAGGATCAGCTTCGCGCCCGCGAGCTTTTGCCTGCCGCGCAGAAGGATGCCCGCGATGGACGCGCCGCCCATGCCGAGGATCGCCAGCGCGGACACGGGCGTATCCGCCGCGTCCAGCGCGTCCAGCCCGTCCGCCACGACAAACCGCGCGCGCGCCGACAGCCCGTGCGTTTCCAGCAGGCGCTTTGCCTTTGCCAACGAGCGCTCGCTAATATCGGAGACCAGCATGCTTTCGCATGTTCCCGAAAGCAGCAAACCGCAAGACAACCGCCCGTGATCGGCGCCGATATCAGCGCTTGATTCACAGGCGGGAAAGAAGCTCGCCGCCAACGCGAGCCGTTGGTCCAGCTTGGGCGCGGCGCTTGTCAATCGAGGAAATCCTTGAGCTTTTTGCTGCGGCTGGGATGCCGCAGTTTGCGCAGCGCCTTTGCTTCGATTTGCCGAATGCGCTCGCGCGTGACCTTAAATTCCTTGCCGACCTCCTCGAGCGTGCGCTGATGCCCGTCGTCCAGCCCGAAACGCAGGCGCAGCACCTTTTCCTCGCGCGGCGTGAGCGTGTCCAGCACGTCCCAGAGCTGCTCCTTCATCAACGTATGCGAAGCGGCGTCAGCGGGCGCGGGCGCGTCGTCGTCCTCAATGAAATCGCCCAGATGGCTGTCCTCTTCCTCGCCGATCGGCGTTTCGAGCGACACCGGCTCCTGCGCGATCTTGATGATCTCGCGCACCTTGGATTCGCTGATGCCCATCGCCTTGGCGATTTCGTCCGGCGCTGGCTCGCGGCCGTACTCCTGCAATAGCTGGCGAGACACGCGAATAAGCTTGTTGATCGTTT
>CAZEIC010000148.1:0-3118 GCA_964512175.1 uncultured Oscillospiraceae bacterium
GGCTTTGGCGACACCTCGGCGGCGACGGAGAACATGCTGTTTTATGACGGCATCGCGCACAAGCTCGCGCATGTGGACTTTGGCATCCCCATGCAGGGCGGGCGCGAGGAGTACATGAAAAAGTGGCACGTCACGTCGGACGACGGGCGGCTCGATCTCGAGTTTTCACCCGTTATCGACCGCGCCGCCAAGATCGACGTGAAGCTCATCTGCTCGGATCAGCATCAGGTGTTCGGGACGTTTACGGGCAAGGCGGTGCTGGACGACGGCAAAGCCGTGGAGGTGCATTGCCTCCCCGGCTTCGCGGAAAAAGTTCGGAACAAGTGGTAGTTACTCACGGGGAATGACCAGCACCTGCCCGGTCACGATCAGGTTGCGGTTTCTGATTTCGTTGCCCTCGAACAGGGCGTTGATTGTGGTATCGAACCTTCCGGCGATGCGCGCGAGCGTGTCGCCGCTTTGCACGATGTACGCGCCGTAGAACCCGCGCATATCGTCGATGCCGAAGCTGTCAAGGTGCAGGATCTGTCCCGTATATATGCGCTGACCGACTGTCAGCCCGTTCCAAATGGCAAGGTCGGAAGCGGAAAGCCCGAACTTGGCGGCGACGCGCGTCAGCGTATCGCCCGGCTGCACGACGTAGGTGAAGTCAAGCAGGGTATCCGGCGAGGAAATGAGCGTCTGCCTGCCTGTGATGGGCGGCAGATAGACCGCCTGCCCGGAGTATACGCGCGTTTCGCTCGGCAGGTCGTTGGCGGCGAGCACGGCGGACAGCGGCAGCCCGAAGTGCAGCGCCACGTAGTACGGCGTGGTCGCGTGCGGCGCGATGAACACGCTCGCAAAGCGTCCGTCCTCGCGCACTTCGCCGCCCGGTATGCGCACGACCTGCCCGACGACCAGCTCCAGATCACGCCGCAGGTTCGCTTCCCGCAGGTCGGTTTCCGGGATATCGTAGCGCTCCGCGATGGTCGCGTAGGTCTGTCCGCGCCGCGCCACGGTGTAGCGCACGCTCGATTCGGTCGGCTTGGGCGTGGGCGTTGGCGTCGGCTCGGGCGTAGGCGTCGGTTCGGGCGTGGGTTCGGGCGTCGGCGTGGGGGAGGGCGGCGTGATGTATACTTCGCGCGTGAACTGGTCAAGGTCCACGTTGCCCGTGATGCCGGGCACATTGCCGCGGTCGGAGTACTGGAAGCCGACCCAGCTCGCCCATTTGCCGTTGGCTTCGGGCAGAGTCACGTCGTAATTGGCGACCCAGAGCATGTATTCCTGCGCGAGCGCCGCGCTGTAGCGGTCACGCGCGCCGGAAGCGTCGGAGTAGATGAGCACGTCCGTGCCCGTGCGCTCGCGCACCGTTTCGAGGAACGCCTGCGCCACGGCGTTGAATTCCGCGTCCGTCAGGCTGCCGCCCACCTCGTAGTCCATGGCGGGGAAGCAGTCGGGCGGGGTGTCTGCGGTGGTATCGGTAAAGAATGCCGCCTGCGCGCGCGCCTCGGCGGGCGTGAGCGCGGTCAGGAAGTGGTAAAAGCCAACGTCGAGCCCCGCCGCTTTCGCGCCCGCGTAGTTCTCGCGGAAACGGCTGTCCACAAAATTGTCGCCCTCGCTGGCGCGTATGTATACGATGCGGATGCCGGACGCCGCCACCCGCGTAAAGTCGATCTCGCCCTGCCAGTCGCTCACGTCGATGCCGCGTATGGTCGGCGTGGACGCGGGCGGGAACGTTTCCTGCGCGAGCGCCGTACCGGTTAGCAGCATACAGAGTGCGATGAGGACAAATACCTTGTATTTCATCGTGTTTCCTCCTTTGGGGTTCCGTAATATCCTATGTCCTCGCGCGTTTTTTGTGCCAGAGCCATCGCTTATGAGTAGTAAAATCGCGGTCAGCGATTTTCACTAACTTTTCGGGGGTATCGGGGGCGAAGCCACCGATTCAATTCCGCAGGGGCGGGTTTGCCGCCCCGAGGAACAGCCGATAGGCTGCTTCCTTGCGCGATTTCCGCCCGGGAGGCTCCCGCAGGAGCCGAGAGGAAATCGTGTTCCGAACAAAGGGGCGTCTCCCGCCCCTTTGTTCGCAGGGCAATCGCTTACGAAGCGATTGCCCTGTTTTTTGTGCCATGCGCTCTTGTATGTTTATCCACCGCATGGTATAATCAGTAGCGACGGAGGCGGAGGATGCAAAACAAGGCTTTCTATCTGTTTGCCAATCCGTACAAGCCTGACAGCATCGCCATGTCCCGCAAGGTCACGCAAGTGCTGGAAAATAGCGGCGCAGCCGTGCTGATGGACGATTGGCTCTACAAGGACATCCACATGGGCGCGCCCGCGTCGCTTCTGGATACCGACGCGCCGCTGGAGGCGGTCATATCGCTCGGCGGCGACGGGACGCTGCTGCGCGTCATCCCCAAGGCGGCGAAGCGGCGCGTGCCGGTGCTCGGGGTGAACATGGGGCACGTGGGTTTTCTATTGGAGGTCGAGGGCGCGCAGCTGGAGCGCGCGGCGCGCGAGCTGCTGCTTCGGCACTACACCATCGAGGAGCGCGTGCTGCTTGAGGCAAGCGTCAACGGCGGCGCGCCGTCGCTGGTGATGAACGACGTGGCGCTGACGCGCGGGGAATACGCGGGCATCATCAACGTGCGCGCGTATGTGTCGGGCGAAATGATCTTTTCCGCCAAGGGCGACGGCGTGCTGGTGTCCACGCCGACGGGCACGACGGGCTACGCGCTGTCGGCGGGCGGGCCGATCATCTGCCCCGAGGTCGAATGTATGCTCATCATGCCCATCTGTACGCGCGTGATGCACCAGCGCCCCGTGGTGCTGCCGCTGTCGGAGACCATCCGCCTGTGCGTGGAAGCGGGCGGCGACAGGCGGCTGCAGCTCATCATGGACGGGCAGAGCGTGTACAGCGTCCGGGAGGACACAGAGGTGGTCATCCGCCGCGCGGAGGAAAAGGCGCGCTTCATCCGCTTCACGCAGCCGCGTTTTCTGACGCGCCTGCGCAAGAAGCAGGCGGAGTGGGGTCAAGAATAGATACAGTACGGGAGTGGTTCTGTGAAGAACGCAAGACAAACGGCGATCCTCAGCATCATCGAGAAAAAGGATATCGAAACGCAGGAGGAGCTCGCCA
>CAZEIC010000149.1:0-3020 GCA_964512175.1 uncultured Oscillospiraceae bacterium
CAGTGCAGCCCCTTCCAGGCGGCCGTCATCAGCGACATGATCAAGAAGATTGAAGCCGGCGAAGCGCTGACGGAGAAGAAGATCATCTCCGAGGAAAAGGGCTTTGACGCAAAGACCATCACGCAGGCCGACATCGACGCCTACGGCCTGGGCGAGTAACGACATCATCTGATTTTGCCGCGCGCGGTGTGGGCATGACGCGCATGCCCACACTGCGCGCCTACTTGAAAAAGGCGCGAGGGGATAGCGGATGCAAAGCGACGCGATACTCACCATGCGGGGAATTTCCAAGGCGTTCCCCGGCGTAAAAGCGCTGGACCATGTGGATTTTACCCTGCGCAGGGGCGAGATTCACGCGCTGATGGGCGAAAACGGCGCGGGCAAATCCACGCTGATTAAGGTGCTCACGGCGGTCTATCGACAGGACGAGGGCGATATCTTCATCGCGGGCAGGGACGGCGCGGTGCGCTTCCGCTCGCCCAACGACGCGCAGGCGGCGGGCATCAGCACGGTGTATCAGGAAGTGCCGCTCTGTCCCAACCTCACCGTCGCCGAAAACATGTTCATCGGGCGCGACAAGAGCGCGCTGGTCAAGTGGCGCGCCCGTGAAAAGCGCGCGTCGGACATATTGGAGAAACTCAGCGTGCCGGCGCGCGCCAAGCGGCAGTTGGGCGAATACTCGCTTGCCGTGCAGCAGATGATCGCCATCGCCCGCGCCGTGGATATGGACTGCAAGGTGCTGATCCTGGACGAACCGACATCCTCGCTGGACGAGAAGGAAGTTTCCATGCTGTTTGAGCTGATGCATAGGCTCAAGGCGCAGGGCGTGGGCGTTATTTTTGTCACCCACTTTTTGGAGCAGGTCTACCGCGTATGCGACCGCATCACCGTTTTGCGCAACGGGAAACTCGTGGGCACGTATGAAATCGAAAATCTGCCTCAGGTGGAGCTGGTCACCAAGATGATGGGCAAGGAGCTGGACGACCTGTCCGTGGTGCGCCGCAACGACGAGGCTTTGCATACAAACGAGCCGCCGGTGTACGCGGCCAAGGGGCTGCACAACGCAAACGGCGTGCGCCCGTTTGACTTTCAAATCAACAAGGGCGAGGTCAACGGCTTTACCGGGCTGCTTGGCTCGGGGCGCAGCGAGAGCGTGCGCGCGATTTTCGGCGCGGACGCGGGCACGGCCGGGCAGGTGACCGTCGGCGGCGAGAAGGCGAAAATCGCAAAGCCCATCGACGCGATGAAGCACGGCATGGGCTATCTGCCCGAGGACAGGAAGTACGACGGCATCATCGACGAGCTGTCGGTGCGCGACAACATCATCCTTGCCCTGCAGGTGCTGGAAGGCCTGTTCAAGCCCATCTCCAAGGCAAGCGCCGAGGCGTTTGCCGAAGAATACATCAAAGCGCTGGATATCAAGACCGCGTCCACCGATACGCCCGTCAAGTCGCTCTCGGGCGGCAACCAGCAAAAGGTCATCCTTGCGCGCTGGCTGCTGACGCACCCCAAATATCTGATACTGGACGAGCCGACGCGCGGCATCGATGTGGGCACGAAGACCGAAATTCAGAAACTCGTGCTGAAGCTCGCGCAGGAGGGCGTGAGCGTGACGTTCATTTCCTCTGAAATCGAGGAGATGCTGCGCACCTGCTCGCGGCTGATTGTCATGCGCGACCGTGACATCGTGGGCGAGCTGCGGGGCGCGGAGATGACGCAGGCGCAGGTGATGCGCACCATCGCGGGAGGTGCCGATACCAATGAATAAAAAGGGCGGGCGGTTCGCGCGGGTCATGCGCGCCTATTCGCAGCTGCTGGTGCCGCTGGTGGCGATTCTGTTTCTGGTCGTGTTCAACCTGATTCGCGACGCCTCGTTCTTCTCGGTGGGCGTTGTGACCAACAGCGCGGGGTACAGGGTGCTCAGCGGCAACCTCATCAGCATTCTCAACGGCGCGAGCGAGCTGGCCATACTCGCCATGGGCATGACGCTGGTCACCGCCGCCTGCGGCGGGCAGGACATCAGCGTGGGCGCGGCGGCGGCCATCGCGGGCAGCGTGTTTGTGCGCGTGCTGTCGGGCGCGGGCGTTATCACAGGCTGGACGGTCGCGCTGGCGTTTTTGGCGTGCGCTGTCGTGGCGATGCTGTTTGGTGCGTTCAACGGCACGCTGGTGGCGATTTTCAAAATCCAGCCGATGATTGCCACGCTGATACTGTTCACCTGCGGTCGCTCCATCGCCTATTGGATCAACGGCGGCGCGACGCCCACGGTGTCAAGCCCCATCGTCACGGCCATCGGCGGGTTTATTCCCGGCGTGCCCGTGCCCACGCCGATATTCATTGTGGCGCTGTGCGCCGTTTTGTTCTTCCTGCTGTTCAGGTTTACATCCCTGGGGCTGCTGACGCAGGCGGTGGGCGTGAACCCGCGCGCCGCGCGGCTCAACGGCATCAACACGGTCGGCGTGAAGCTGACCTCGTTCGTGCTGCTGGGCGTATGCACGGCGGTCGCGGGCGTCATCAGCGTGGGTCGGCTGAGCCTGATTAATCACGAAACGCTGCTGATTGAAATCGAAATGGACGCCATTCTCGCCGTCGCCATCGGCGGCAACGCGCTCAGCGGCGGCAAGTTCAAGCTGTCAGGCTCGGTGCTGGGCGCGTACGCCATTCAGGCGCTGACCACCACGCTGTACGCCATGAAGGTGTCTTCCACCGCCATCAAGGCGTATAAAGCGGTGGTCATTATCCTGTTGGTCATGCTGTCCTCGCCCGTCATCAAGCGCGAGATCGGCAGATTCTTGGCAAAATTCAAGCCGGCGCGGCGCGTGGCGACCGTCGGGAAGGAGTAAGGGCGTGCAAACGATACAAAAGGCGCAAACAGGCAAAAAACGCCGCGAGCGAATCAACAGCGCGCAGTTGCTGATGCTCATAACCATCGGCATTTTCGTCGTGATGTACGCCGCCGCCATGCTGATATGGGGCGGGGGATACCTGCGCGCGCAGAACCTGTTTGACATGCTCAACAA
>CAZEIC010000150.1:0-2923 GCA_964512175.1 uncultured Oscillospiraceae bacterium
TGTTCAACATGCTCCTGCAAATCCTCGAGGACGGCAGGCTGACCGACAACACCGGGCGCGTCGTCAGCTTCAAAAACACCATCATCGTCATGACCAGCAACGCGGGCGCGCACGAAATCGCACAGAGCCGCCAGCTCGGCTTCGGCGGGCAATCGACCATCGCTTCCTACGAGGTCATGCGCGAGAAAGTGCTCTCGCAAATCAAGCAGGTCTTCCGCCCCGAGTTCCTCAACCGCGTCGACGAAATCCTCGTCTTCCACGCGCTCTCGCGCGAGGAGATCGTCAAGATCACCGAACTGCTCATCTCGCAGGTCGCGCGCAGGCTCGCCGAGCGCGGCGTGACCCTCGACATCGACGGCGGCGTGCCCGAGTTCCTCGCCGAAGCGGGCTACGACGCGCAATACGGCGCGCGCCCGCTGCGCCGCGTCATCCAGCGCAAAATCGAGGACGCGCTCTCCGAGGAAATCATTGCCGGCAGGCTCACGCTCGGCGACAGCGTGCGCGTGTCGCTGGAAAACGGCGATCTCGCGTTCACGCGCGCGCCCAAGCAGCCGCTGCTTATGGGGGATGAAACGAGCGTGACGTTATAGGACGCGAAGGCGCGGGGGGACGAGAAGACGCGGGGGAACCGCTTTTGTGTCAAAAGCGGTTCCCCCGCACCCCCTCCGAAAACCATGAAGGAGTACTATGGAAAACATCATCATTTACGGGGATTCTATTGGCAAGGGCATCATATACAACGAGGAACGAGCGCGCTACGCATTGACCAAGGGGCGCTTTGAAAAGCTGCTCGCGGACGAAATGGCCTTTGACAACCGCGCCTTCATGGGCGCGACGCTGCCGCAGGGCTTGGCGGAATTCAAAGAAGCGGACTTGCCCGAGGGCGCTATGATCGCCATCGAATACGGCGGCAACGACTGCGACATGGACTGGCAGGCGGTCTCCGACGCGCCCGATATCCCGCACGAGGCGCGTACGCCGCTGGATGCTTTCGAGCGCGGGCTGCGGGAATTCGTGGCGCTCGCGCGCGCGCGCAAGCTGCGCCCGCTGCTCGTCTCCACCGTGCCCCTGCACGCGCGGCGCTATTATGACTGGGTGTCGCGCGGCAAAAGCGCCGAGAACATCCTGCGCTACCTCGGCGACGCAGAGCACATCGCACGCTGGCAGGAGCGCTACGCCACGCGCGTCTATCGCGTCGCCTACCAGACCGACTGCCCGCTGTTTGACCTGCGCGCCGCCTTCCTCGCGCGGCGCGATTTCCCGCAGCTCATGTGCGTCGACGGCATCCATCCCAACGACGAAGGACAGAAAGTGATTGCGGAAGCGATACGCCGCTTCCGCAATCAATGAAGAACACGGCGCAAGCGCCGCGCATGAAAGAATGAAGCGCGCCTGACGGCGCATGAAGAAATAAGAACGCGGAGCACGGTATACAGCCGCGTTATCCCGCGTTCTTTTTCATAACAAACTTCAAATTCCTTCATGCGCGCCGCCGCGCGGCGCGCGCTTCATTCCTTCATTCCTTCATTCGCGGCTGCGTAGCGCCGCGTTATTCCGCGTCTATCAAGCGCTCCCATTCCTGATACGCCATCTGCACCGCGCCCTGCAGGCGCGCGTGCTCGCGGGCGGCGGACGCCGCGTTCTCGGGACTAGCGTACACCTCGGGCGTCGCCATCAGCGCTTCATGTTCGGACAGCGCTTTCTCCGCGCGCGCGATCGCGTCCTCCGCCGCGTCCACCGCCGCCTGCGCCTCGCGCTGGCGCTCCATTTGCTCACGGGCGCGCTTTTTTTGTTTAGCGGCTTCCGTCCGCGAAAGCCCCTCGAGCGCGGGGTCGATCTCGCGCTGCGGGCGCGCAAGCGCCGCCTGATAGTCGTCGAAATTGCCGGGATAGCTCTCCACGCCCGTTTCCGTCAACACCAGCACGCGCGTGGCGAAGCGGTTGATGAAATAGCGGTCGTGCGAGATGGCGAGGATCGTCCCCTGAAAGTCCTCCAGCGCGTCCTCCAAGACCTCGCGGCTGTCCATGTCCAAGTGGTTCGTCGGCTCGTCCAGCAGCAGCACGTTATCGCGCCGGAGCATGAGCTTGGTCAGCAGCACGCGCCCGCGCTCGCCGCCCGACAGCGTTTTGACCTCGGCAAACACATCGTCCCCCGAAAACAGGAACAGCCCCAGCGCGCCGCGCACCTCGTGCTGCAGCATGCGCGGGAAATCGTCCCAGACCTCGCGCAGCACGGTTTTTTCGTCGTGCAGGTGCGCCTGCCGCTGGTCGTAATACCCGATATCGACGTTCGCGCCCCAGCGCGCGCGCCCCGCGTCCTGCGCGATCTCGCCCATCAGGCAGCGAAACAGCGTCGTCTTGCCAACGCCGTTGGGCCCCAGCAGCGCCACGCGGTCGCCCGCCTTGACGGTGAACGACACGTTCTCAAACAGCGCGCGCCCGTCAAAGCTCTTCTTATAATCGCGCACCGCGAGCACGTCCTCGCCCGTGCGCCGCTTCGCCTCGAACCGGAAGCGCACGGCGCGCTCGTCCGTCGGCTTTTCCAGCCGCTCGATGCGCCCGAGCGCCTTTTCGCGGCTGTGCGCCGCGCGCAGCGATTTCTCGCGGTTGAAGCTCTTGTATTTTTCGATGATCGCTTCCATGCGCGCGATCTCGGTCTGCTGCAGGCGGTACGCGCGCACGCGGCTCTCGAAGCGCAGCTCGGAATAGCGCGTGTAATTGCCCTGATAGCTCTCGGCGGACCCCATCAGGATCTCCGTCACGCAGGTGCACACGCGGTCGAGGAAGTAGCGGTCGTGCGACACGACGATCAGGCTGCCGCGATAGCCGTTGAGGTAGTTCTCCAGCCAGTCCAGCGCCGCGAGGTCGAGGTGGTTCGTCGGCTCGTCCAGCAGCAGGATATCGGGCTTTTGCAGCAGCAGCCG
>CAZEIC010000151.1:0-2694 GCA_964512175.1 uncultured Oscillospiraceae bacterium
GAGATAGGGAATGGGGCGTGGAGACAGGTCGCCCGGGCAGGCGGCCTCGTTGATCTCCATCACGGAATAGGCGCTGGCGGCGCGCCAGCCGCCGGCGTCATACTCCGCCGTTTTCCAGCCGATGTCTTTCGCGTCGCCCGTATTGTTCTCAAGGAACATCAGCGGGGCAAAGCCGGGGTTTTCCCGCGTTATGTGAAAGCCGTCGACGGCCTTGCACACATAGCTCTCGTCGGCGGTCAGAAGCCCGTCCTCATCCTCGATAAACAAGCCGGGCGTGGCCGTTCTCGCCATGCCAAAGTTGCCGCCGCGATAGGCGAGCGGATAGCGAAGCACCTCGACGCCAAGCAGATTGCGCCCCGCGCGCAGGTAGGGCGCGATATCAATCTCGTCCGCATACCAAACGCGCAGGTCGCCTCTGGCGGGGCCGAACTCGACGAACCGGCCGTTCACATACAGCTTATACCGCGTATCGGCCGATACGCGCAGGCGCTTTCGTTCCGGCAACCGCTCAAGCTCGAACGCCTTGCGAAAGCGCATCAGGACAGGGCTGCCGCTGACCTGCTCGGCCCAGTCGGGCGCCCATATCCAGTGTGAATGGGGGATCGCGCGCATAAAAACCGCCTCCTTCAGCGCAGCGCCTGCTGCTCGCGGTATACGTTGGGCGTTACGCCCGCCTTGCTCTTAAAGAAACGCCCGAAGTATCCGGCGCTGGAAAAACCCATCTCCAGCGCGATTTCCTTGATCTGCATGTCCGTCTCCGCAAGAAGCTGTTTGGCGCGCGACAGTTTCAGCTCGTTCGTGTACTGGAGGATGGTCATGCCCTCCTGCTTTTTGAAGATACGCAGCAGGTATTCCGGGCACAGATGCACGGAATCGGCGAGGGCATACAAGGAGGTGTCCCCGTCCAGATGATGGCGGATATAGCGCTTGACGCTCTCCGCCGCATCCTCGTTTTTGCTTTCAATGGAGGTGTCCACGCGGTCGAACACGCGGCACATCGTCCGTTTCAGCTCGGACAGCGCCTCCGCCCAGCTCGCGTATGCGGAAAGGTCGTATGTGAACCGGGCGGCCGCCTCCGTATCAAGGCCGATCCTCTGCACATAGCTGAGCAGCCTCGCGCAAAGGATGCAGTATACCTCCACGGCGAATAAGTCGCGCATGTCCGCGACGCCTTGCAGCTTTTCGTAGATCTCATCGAGCAGTTCAAGAATCCCCTTGCGGTCCATGTTGTCAAAACGGCTTTCCAGCGTGGCGAGGCGCCGGCTCAGTTCCCGCTTGGCGCTGTCGGAAAGGCCGTTTTCGGCCTGCTTGGGCGCGCAAGGCTCGCCAAGCATGATCTCGTCCGACTCCATGCGGAGCATATGGTCGTACACGGTTGCGAAATCCTCCAGCGCCCGTTCGAACAGGACGGGCGCTTCCCGAATGTACACCGCCATGGGGATGGACAGATTGACGCCGACCGCCTTTTGAAACATCTCGCAGCAATCGGTCAGGAGCGAAAGCGCCCTTTCCCGCCCCATCTCCTTTTGAGGCTGCAGCAAAAGGTAAAAGAACGTGTGCCTGTATCCCAGACACACCCCGCGATAGCAGTCCAGAAAGCTCTTTTCTATCAGCAGACAAATATCCTGCGTCATATCCGCCCTGCGCGCGTACGCGATTTTGTCCAATCCGCCGCCGCGCAGCAGCACGGAATAGACGGGTTTGTCCGTATCCAGATCGCCTTTGGCGCTTTGGCACAGTTCTAAAATCATGCTCGACCGCTCGGCGCTGCCCTCCGCCAGCTCGCTGAAAAGCAAGGCGCGCTGATAAAACAGGCTTTGGCGAAGCTGGCGGGATTGATCCTGCGCCATGCGCGTGAGCATCAGCGCGCGCTCTATCTCCCCGATAGCGTCCCTGACGGCCTCCACGAGCTTGTCGTCGTCGTCCGCTTTCAGAACATAACGGGCGTGCTGGTGAACCTTGTACACATACTCGAATTCCAGATGCCCGGTCAAAAAAATCAGCTTGCAGTGCGGCCATCGATCCCGAATCATGTCGTACAGCTCCATGCCGGACATCTGCGGCATGCAGACATCCAGCACGGCAATGTCGATTTTACGCCGCTCCAAAATGGCGACAGCCTCCACGGCCGAGGCGGCCGAAGCGAGCTCCAGATCAAGATCCGTCATGGAAAGCAGCTCGCATACCCCTTCTCGGATGACCTTCTCGTCATCCACAAGCAACACGCTGTACATGCGTTACTCCTTGATGCTGCCAAGGGTCATGCCTGTGACAAAATACTTGTACAGCAGCGGGTAGATCAAAAGGATGGGAACGATGGCGACGAAAATCTGAGCCGACGTGAGCGTCTTGCGGGACACCTCGTTGAGCGCGGCGGCGGAGCGCAGGTCGATGGAGGCCAAATCCACCGATTGAATGACGTTGCGCAGATAAGTCTGCAAAGGGTATTTGGCGGGATTGGCGATGAAGATCATGCCGTCGAACCAGGCATTCCAGTGCCCGACAATGGTGAAAAGCCCCACGGTCGCGAGCGAAGGCAGCGATATGGGGAGGTATATCCCGTACAGCACCTGAAAATGGTTCGCGCCGTCGATGAAGGCGGATTCCGAAAGGCCGACCGGCAGCCCGCGAAAGAAATTCTGCATGAGGATGATGTTGAAGATCTGCACCGCCTGCGGAAGCACCAGCGCCCAG
>CAZEIC010000152.1:0-2632 GCA_964512175.1 uncultured Oscillospiraceae bacterium
TTCCACCGGCATGCACCCCTCGAACACGCTTGTTTCCTCAAACCCGTGCACGGGCGCGGTTTCGGCGGACAAAAGCGCGGCGATAAACGCGTCGTATTCCTCGCGCGTCATGGGGCAGTTGAGGTAGTCGTCCCCGCGCCCGTAGCGAGAGGCGCGAAAGACCTTGCTCATATCCAGCGATTCCGCCGTGACAATGGGCGCGGCGGCGTCGTAGAAGTTCAGCGTTTTGATGTCGGGCAGCGCGGCCAGATGCGCGCACAGCGCGTCGCTGGAAAGCGGCCCCGTGGCGATGATGGCGGGCGCTTCGGGAATCTCCGTCGCCTCGCGCGCCTCCGTCGTCACCAGCGGATGGTTTCTGAGCGTGTCGGTGATGTACCCCGAAAAGCGCTCCCTGTCCACCGCCAGCGCGCCGCCCGCAGGCACGCGCGCGTTGTCCGCCGCGCGCAGGATGAGCGAATCCAGCGCGCGCATTTCTTCCTTGAGCAGCCCCACGGCGTTTTGCACCCTGTCGGAGCGCAGGGAGTTGGAGCACACCAGCTCGGCAAACAAATGCGAGTGATGCGCGGGCGACATCTTGTGCGGCTTCATTTCTACCAGCGTCACGGGCACGCCGCGCCTGACCAGCTGCCACGCCGCCTCGCAGCCCGCCAGCCCCGCGCCCACGACGGTTACGCGGTGTGTCACTCTTGCTCCTCCTGCGGCGCTTCCACGCGGTGGCGGCAGGTCTCGTTGCTGCACAGATACCACGATTCGCCGCGCTTGCTGCGCTTGACGGTCATGTAGCTGCCGCACTTTTCGCACCGCAGGTCAACCGGCATCTCCCACGACACAAAGTCGCACTCGGGGTAGCGCTCGCAGCCGTAGAACTTGCGGTTCTTGCGGCTGGTCTTTTCCAGCAGACGCGCGCCGCACTTGGGGCAGGCGGCGTCGATATACACAAGCACGGGCTTGGTGTTGCGGCACTCGGGGAAGTTGGGGCAGGCCAGGAATTTGCCGTAGCGCCCCATGCGGTACACCATCTGCGCGCCGCACTTGTCGCAGATGACGTCGCTTGGCTCGTCGCGCAGCTCGACCTTTTCAATGGATTGTTCCGCGACCTCCAGCATCTTTTCAAACGGCGGATAGAAATCGCGCAGCACGCCGCGCCAGTCGCTGTGGGTGGTCTCCACCGCGTCCAGCTTATCCTCCATATCGGCGGTGAACTCGGTGTCCACAATGGGGCCGAAATACTCGGTCATCATGCTGGTCACCATGCGCCCCAGCTCGGTCGGGAACAGGCGCTTGCTCTCGCGCATGACGTACCCGCGCGCGATGATGGTGGTGATGGTCGGCGCGTAGGTGCTGGGGCGGCCGATGCCCTTTTCCTCCATCATGCGCACCAGCGACGCTTCGGTATAGCGGGGCGGCGGCTGGGTGAAGTGCTGCTGCGAATCCACCGTTTTGATGATGACAGGCTCGCCTTCCTCCATCTGCGGCAGCGTGGACTCGGCCGTTTCGCCCGCCTCGTCGGTGCTTTCCTCGTACAGCGCGGTAAAGCCGGGAAATTTCTTGTGCTCGCCGTAAAAGCGCAGGCCGATGCCGCCGCCGCGGATATCCATGCTCATGGTGTCATACAGCGCGTTTGCCATCTGGCTGGCGACAAAGCGCGTGTAAATGAGCCTGTACAGGTTGAACTGCTCCTTGGTCAGCGAAGGCTTAATCTTTTCGGGCGTGCGGGTCACATCGGTGGGACGGATGGCCTCGTGCGCGTCCTGCGCGTTGCTGCGCCCCTTGTACTGATTCGCTTCGAGCGGCAGGTACGCCTCGCCGAAGCGCTCGGGAATCATGGCGCGCACCTGCGCAAGCGCGTCGTCGCTCACGCGCACGCTGTCGGTGCGGATATAGGTCACAATGCCCTGCGTGCCCTCGCCCTCGATGTCCACGCCCTCATACAGCTGCTGCACGACCTGCATGGTCTTTTGCGTGGTGAAGTTCAGCTTGCGCCCCGCCTCCTGCTGAAGGCTGGAGGTGGTAAAGGGCGGCGCGGGCTGCTTTTTGCGCTCGCCGCGCTTGATTTGATACACCGCAAACGGCGTTTCCTCGATGCGCTTTTGCACGCGCTCGGCGTCCTCGCGGCAGGCGATGTCCGCCTTTTTGCCGTCCACGCTCGCAAGGCGCACCGAAAAGGTCGTTTTGCGCCCGCGCGCGCTGGGCAGCATCGCCTCGGCGATAATATCCCAGTATTCCTCGGGGATGAACGCCTCGATGTCCTGCTCGCGGTCGACCACCATGCGCGTGGCGACGCTCTGCACGCGCCCCGCGCTCAGGCCTTTTTTGACCTTTGCCCACAGCAGCGGGCTGATTTTATAGCCCACCAGCCTGTCCAGCGCGCGGCGCGCCTGCTGCGCGTCCACGCGTCCCATGTCGATGGCGCGCGCGTTCTTCAGCGACGACTGCACCGCCTTTTTCGTCACCTCGTGAAACTCGATGCGGCAGGCGGAATCGATATCCACGCCCAGCGTCTGCGCCAGATGCCACGAAATCGCCTCGCCCTCGCGGTCAGGGTCTGTCGCCAGAAGAATCTGCGAGGCGGTCTTGGCCTCCTTGCGAATCTTGGCGAGGATTTTTCCGCGCCCGTGGATGGTGATGTACT
>CAZEIC010000153.1:0-2454 GCA_964512175.1 uncultured Oscillospiraceae bacterium
TCATCTCCGACATGCTCAAGGAAGCGGTCGGCGAGGGCTGGCAAAAGAACGTCATCGCCACGACCGACAAGGAAAAGGGCAACCTCATCCGGCTGGCGAAGCAGGAAGGCTTCAAGACCTTCATCATCCCGTCCTCGGTCGGCGGCAGGTTCTCCGAGATGTCGCCCGTGGGGCTGCTGCCCGCCGCCGTCTGCGGCGTGGACATCCGCGCGCTGCTCGCGGGCGCGCGCGATATGGACGAGCGCTGCAAGTCGGGCGATGTGTTCCAGAACCCGGCGCTGCTGGAAGCGGTGCTCTCGGTCGTCGCGATGCGCGAAATGAACGTCAATATTCAGGTCGTCATGCCGTACTCCGACGCGCTCAAGTACATGGCGGACTGGTTCTGCCAGCTGTGGGCGGAGAGCCTCGGCAAGAAGGTCACGCGGCGCGGCAAAGCCATCAACTGCGGGCAAACGCCCGTCAAGGCGCTCGGCGTGACCGACCAGCACAGCCAGCTTCAGCTATACACCGAAGGGCCTTACGACAAAATGATCACCTTTCTGGAGGTCGGCAAGTTCCGCGAAGAAACGCCCATCCCGCACGGCTGTGCAGAGTTCCCGGACGTGGCGTTCCTCGGCGGCAAGACGCTGAACGCCTTGATCGCCGCCGAAAAGAAGGGCACGCAGTTCGCGCTGACGCGCGCGGGGCGCATGAACCAGACGATCGTGCTGCCCGAAATCAGCGCGCACACCGTCGGGCAGCTATTGCAGTTCCTCATGCTGACGACGGCGTATGCCGGCGAATTGCTGGACGTGGACGCGTTTGACCAGCCGGGCGTGGAGGAATCCAAGATCGCCTCCTACGCGGTGCTCGGCAACGAGGGCGAAAAATACAAGAGCAAGCGCGCCGAAATGCTCGACGCGCCCGCCGGACAGGACAAATACACGCTATGCTGACGGTCGCCACGTTCAACCTGCGCTGCGACACGGCGACGGAGGACGGCGCGAACCACTTTGATTTTCGTCGCGAGGGCATCGCGCGGCGCGTCCGCGCGGAAGCGCCCGAAGCCATCGGCTTTCAGGAAATGACGGGCAGCATGCTCGCCTACATGGAAAGCGCGCTGCCCGAATACCTGTTTCTCGGGTGCGGCAGGGAAAAGGGGTTCGGCGGCGAGCACAACAGCATCGCCATTCGCAAGGACGCCGTGGAAGCGCACGCGTTGGACACCTTCTGGCTCTCCAGCGCGCCGCATGCGCCGGGCGTGAAATACGCGGGCGCGGGCTGCGCGCGCGTGTGCACGCTGGCGCGGCTGTATCACAGCCCGTCGGGTACGCTGTTTTACCTGTTCAACACGCATCTGGATCATGTATCGGCGCGGGCGCAGGCGCTGGGGCTGCGCCAGATCGCCGCGCGCATCCGCGCGGAGCGCAGGGCGTGCCGCGTCCCGACGTTCCTGACGGGCGATTTCAACTTCACGCCGGACGAAGGCAATTACGCGCTGCTGGCGGACGGCTTCCCGCTGCGTGACGTGACGGATGGCATCGAGACGACCTTTAACGGCTTCGGGCGCTATCCCCAGGGCAAGATCGACTACATATTGGTCGACCCGGAGACGGCGGCGCTGCCGCGCACGCTGCGCGTCTGGCGCGCGCCTGCGGGCGAGCTTCCGCTGTCTGACCATGACGCGCTGGCGTTGACCATCGAATAAGCGCAGGAATATCCGCCGTCCGGCATATCGCCGGGCGGTTTTTCGTATGGAATATTTGGGGGCATTTCAGCGCGCGCCGCCCCACTATACATGAAAATTACCAAATTTGTATTGCATTCATGCGTCAGTTTGTGGTATAGTGTGGTAAACCCCGCAAAGAGATAAGCGCGGGAAAACAAATCTTGGGAGGTATCTGCATGCGGAAATTCTTGGCATTGGCGCTCGCCGTCCTGATGGTCATGGGCTGCGCGCCCTTCGCGGCGGCGGAAGAAGCACCGTTCGTCATTACGATCGTCGCGCCCAACTATGAGGAAACGCCCCCGGCAAACACGACCGGCGAAGAGGGCAACCCCCTGCTGGAGCTCGTCGAAAAGGAATGCAACGTAGATCTGCAAATCACATGGGCGCCGCAGGGCGACTTTGAGACCAAGTTCAACACCGTCATGGCGTCGCGCGACCAGCCGATGGTCATGGTCGTCAACAGCGGCATCACGACCAACGCCAACTACCTGACGATGTGCGAAGAAGGCGTGTTCTGGGATATGACCGATTTCATCCAGCAGAACGACTTCTTCCGCGAGAACCTCACGTCCGCGCCGTGTCTGGAAGTGACCGCCGTCAACGGCCGTAATTACCTGATTCCCGCGATCATCTCCTCGGCGCGCGTGGGCATCGTCTACCGCGAAGACTGGCTCAAGAAGCTCGAGCTCGAACTGCCGACCAACGTCGAAACGTTCAAGACGATGGTCGCGGCGTTCACCGAGAAA
>CAZEIC010000154.1:0-2434 GCA_964512175.1 uncultured Oscillospiraceae bacterium
TCAGCGCCGTGGTGATCGCGCCCGTTTCGATCTGCGCCGTCCCGATCGCCGCGCTCTGTATTTTCGCGCGCGTGATCGCGGCATCGGCAATCTGCGCGCTGCCGACGGCGGCGCTGCCGATCTTTGCCCTTGTGACGGCGGCATCCGCAATCTTAACGGAAGTGATCGCCGCGTCCTCGATCTGCGCCGTGTCGATCGCGGCGTCCGCGATCTTGACGGAGGTGATCGCCGCATCTTCGATTTGCGCGCTGCCGATGGCGGCGTTGTCGATCTTTGCCCTTGTGACGGAGGCATCGGTGATCTTGGCGGAGGTAATCGCGGCGTCGTCGATTTGCGCTGTACCGATCGCGGCATCGGCGATCTGGACTCGGGTGATCGCGGCGTCGGCAATGACGGCGCTGCCGGCAGCGATCGCGCCGGCGGCAAGCTTGCCCGCCGTAACCGATTCGGGCGCGAGATGACCCGCGCCTACGCTCCCGATCGCCAGTTTCGCGCCGCCGACCACACCGTCGGGCAATTGGCGCGAGGTGATGGTATTGCCTTCTGTCGTATCGGCAACCGTGCCGAGCGTGACCTGCGTATAGCGTTTGAGCAGACAATCGTAGGTGTACTGCGTCATGCGCATGGAAACATCCACGCCGATCTTTTGTACACGCACGCGCGCGGCGTCCCCCAGATAAAGCACCGTCAGGGGTGCGTAAGCATTCATTTCCTCGGTGTTTTCGAGACAGATGAAGTCCACGTCGAGCGTCATGGTCGGTAGGTCGCAGCCTTTGTCAAACTCGGCTTGAGCAGCTTCCAGTAGTTTTTGTCTGACGGCGGCGAGCGTCAGCCCGTCTTCGCCCACCTTGGCGCCCTGTACCGGCAGATGGATCCATTTGGGATGCGGATAGTCGTCGATATGCGGACTGTCAACATATACATCGTCAAGGTATACCATGTCGCCGTTCCTGGTTTCGCCCGTCGGCATGATGCGTGTGACGACATTCGTGCAATCGACATCATAACTGACGCCCAGGCAGTTGCGCCCCTGCCGGATCGTGACGGCGGTGTCGCGCCCGATGCGCTCGGTCAAATAGACATCGTACCAGTCACGCGCGATCTCGCCGCCGTACTTGACAATGATCCCGTTTTCGGCAAAGATCGCATCGACCGGATTGATGTTTTGAAAGGATACCTCCTCCGCCGTCGAAGCCAGATCGGAATGCAGGGTGAAATCGTGCGCCGAAAGGCACGCACCGAAAACGCCCGCCGCCGCCTGCGCGCCTGATGCGCCCGTGGGCGGCGTGTAGAACCTAATCATATTGTCCATGAGATCATAGAACAGGTGCCGCGCATAGACCGTTACCTTGTCCATATCGGGCACGACGCGATATATACGGAAAGGCTGGTCGCGGAGCAGTCGGGACTCCACGACGGCATTCACGGCGTCCGCCGGCGTCGGCGCAGGCGTTGGGCTGTCAGTCATGTAGAGCTTGCTCATATACCCGCGCCGACCATCCGGAATGACGACCTCCGCCCAGTAGGTATTCACGTTGTCTGTGATCATCACGATATCCGTGCCGCCGGGTACCATGCAGATGGTCGGCTTGGACATATCTGCTTGCGTACGCAGATTCACGCGCGAGGTCGTGCGTTTGATCGCGCCCTCACCCTGCCGCTCGGTATACTGCCGGATCGCCGGCGTAGGCGACGCCGGTACGGGCACGCGCAGGATGTTGTCCTCGGCGAGCAGCCGCCATTTGCCCGCGCTGTCAATGGGGTGCGTGAGGACAAGCTCCCACTCGCCGTTCAACGTTTCGGTCACTTCGCATTTCGCGGGTGCGACGGTTCCGAGCCCGTTTGCCGAATAGTCCGTGCAGTCCGGCGCGTATACGCAGATCATGCCTTCCCACCTTTCTTTACAGCGTTCGCCAGTTCGGCGACAGGACTACTCGCGTCACGTTCCCCAGCCAACTGATCGCCGTATCGCCGACCGCCAGATAGGGGAACTCGCCCGTCATGGCGGCGTCCATGGAGACTGCGCCTTTGTAAGCCGTCAGCGCGGGCGTGTCGAGCGTCACGCTGTCCTCGATGCCTTCGAGAGAGATCACCGTGCCGCCGACGACCAGTTCGATATCGCCCGATCCGTATATCGTGATGATCGGCTCGGCGCGTACGGCGTATGGATTATTCACGATGTCGGGCGCGAGCAGCGTGATGTCTGACGAATTGAGCAGATAGAGAAACGGGCTGCACCGAAAGTTAACGGCGAAAGCGCGGTGCGGCCGTCCGCGAAGGATCTTGTCAAACTGAATTTGGTTCACAATGCGCGCCGTGTAATACCCCTCGGGGCGATTGGCAAAGGTCACACGGTCTGCGCCGCGCAGGTAGGCGCTCAATGTGCTTGTGACAGCCGATGTGCGCATCATGCACTGTGCGGTCAGGATCACAT
>CAZEIC010000155.1:0-2292 GCA_964512175.1 uncultured Oscillospiraceae bacterium
AGCTCGGGCGCGCGGTAGGCGGGGTCGATCTGCACGATGTTGTAATTGCCCTTGCGCTTGGATTTGAGGATATCCAGCGCTTCCTTGGTGTACCCGGGCGCGATGATGCCGTCGGACACCTCGTGCTGAATGAGCCTTGCGGTGGATTCGTCGCACTCGTCCGACAGCGATATCCAGTCGCCAAAGCTGCTCATGCGGTCCGCGCCGCGCGCGCGGGCGTACGCGCACGCAAGCGGAGAAAGCTCGATGGCATCATCCACAAAGTAGATTTTGCGCAGCGTGTCGGAAAGCGGCACGCCCAGCGCCGCGCCCGCGGGGCTGACATGCTTGAAGCTGGCGGCGGCGGGCAGACCCAGCACGCTTTTCAGCTCGCTCACCAGCTGCCAGCCGTTGAGCGCGTCCAGAAAATTGATGTACCCGGGCTTGCCGTTGAGCACGGTCACGGGCAGCTCGCCGTTTTCAACATAAATGCGCGCGGGCTGCTGGTTGGGGTTGCAGCCGTACTTGAGCGAAAGTTCCTTGGCCATGTCAAACGCCCTCCGCATGCTTGTTTTTGATGCGCGTATCGCACGCGCCGGTTTCAAGGTCGATGGCGCGCACGAACAGCGACACCTTGTTGTCCGCGTTCAGCGCGCTCCACGCTTCGTTCGTGATATCGTCGATGTCGTTTTCCAGCGTGACCGCCTCAGGCTCGCCCACAAAGGACGGCAGCGGGCTGCCGTCGCCCGAATAGGTGTGGATAAAGTGCCCCACGCCCGCCGTCGGCGCTTCGTAATCAAAGGTGAACCGCAGGCACTGGGACGGGTCGCCGTCCGCGCTTTTGAGGATGGACAGCGTGTAGCGCATCCCGTCGCCGACCGTGAGCAGGCCGCTGACGCGCGGGGTGTAGTTGGGCGCGTCGGGTTCGAACTCGCGCGTGGCCAGCGCCTGAAAAAACGTTATCTGCGCAGACGCGTCGTTCAGCTCACCGCAGTCGTCCGCCTGCTCCAAAGCGTCGTACACAGTGTCGGTCTGGTCGCCGTTGGTGACAATCAGATAGCGGTCATACGCGCGCACGGGCGCATAAATGACCAGCGACGGGTCGACCATGCGCGCAGGGTCGAACGCCTCCGTGCGGATGCCCTTGCCGTGCGGCACGAAGATGCGGTTGCGGCTGTTCTCGCTGCGCCCCATGATGAAATACATCGCCACGGCACGCTTGCCGTCCTTGGTGCGCCCCAGCACGATGCCGCGCCCGGGGTAGGTGTTAGAGCTCAGCGCTTGCTTGAGTGTCTGCATATTCATTCTCCCTCCGCAATCTGTTGTGAAAGCATCTGCACCGCGCGCGGCAGCAGCACCCATTCGGCCTGCTCCATCACGCGCTTTTGCAAAATCTCGGGCGTGTCGCCGTCCAGCACGGGCACGGCCTTTTGCAATAGGATTCTCCCGCCGTCGGGGATTTCGTTGACCAGATGCACCGTCGCGCCCGTTACCTTCACCCCGCGCGCCAGCGCCGCTTCGTGCACGCGCAGGCCGTAATAGCCCTTGCCGCAGAAGGAGGGAATCAGCGCGGGATGCACGTTGACGATGCGGCCTTGGTACGCGCCGGTCACGCGCGAGGTCAGGATGGACAAAAAGCCCGCCAGCACCACAAGCTCGATGCCGCGCGATGAAAGCAGCGACAGCAGCGCGTCCTCAAACGCGTCCTGCCCGCCCGCCTTTTGCAAAAACGCCGCCTCCACGCCCGTATGGCGCGCGCGCTCCAGCGCGTAGGCGCTTTCTTTATTGGAAACCACCAGCGCAATCTCGGCAGGCGCAAGCGCGCCCGCTGCCTGCGCGTCCAGCAGCGCCTGCAAATTCGTGCCGCCGCCCGACACCAGCACCGCCACGCGAACGCTTCTCATAACGAAACGCCCTCGCCCGGCGCAAGCTCGCCCATGACATACGCGCTTTGCCCGTTCTGTGCAAGCACGGAAACCGCGGCGTCCGCGTCATCTTTATCCACAACCACGCACATGCCCACGCCCATGTTGAAGGTGTTGAACATGTCGCGCTCGGGGATGCTCCCCTTCTTTGCAATCACGTCAAAGACGGGCGGGGTTTTGAGCGCGCCCCTGTCGATACGCGCCATCAAGCCGCTGTTCAGGCTGCGCGGGATGTTCTCATAAAAGCCGCCGCCCGTGATGTGCGCCACCGCCTTGACGCGCACGGCGTCCGCCAGCGCGAGCACGGGCTTGACATAGATGCAGGTGGGCGCAAGCAGCGCCTCGCCCAGCGTGCAGCCCAGCTCCTGAACGTAGGCGCTCAGCGCTT
>CAZEIC010000156.1:0-2290 GCA_964512175.1 uncultured Oscillospiraceae bacterium
GTAGAACATGCTGTCGCCGCCAAAGCGCATGCCGATCTGCTCGCCCATCTCGCTTTTGACGAGCAGCCCTTGCTGGCGCATCTCCTGATAGTTTTCGCTGTCGAGCGCGATTTGCGGCCACACGCTGACCATCAGCGTCACGCCCATGGCGGTAAGCTCGTCGCACATCGCCTTGGGGTCGGGGAAGCACTCCGGCTCAAAGCGGTAGTCCCCCATCTTCGGCCAATGGAAGAAGTCGCACACGATCAAATCCAGCGGCAGCCCGCGCCGCTTGTACTCGCGCGCGACCGACAGAAGCTGCTCTTGATTCCAGTAGCGCAGCTTGCATTGCCAAAAGCCCAGCCCGTATTCCGGCATCATGGGCGGGAAGCCCGTCAGCTCGCAATACGCGCGCGACAACGCCGCGGGCGTGTCGCCCGTGAACACCAAATAATCCAGCTGCTTGGTCGCGGCGGCTCTCCACGTCGTGCGGTTCTTGCCGAACGTCGCCTCGCCGATGGCGGGGTTGTGCCAGACGAAGCCGTAGCCAAGGCTGCTCATCACGACCGGCACGCTCGCCTGCGAATTGCGGTGCGCAAGCTCG
Organism: uncultured Oscillospiraceae bacterium; assembly: GCA_964512175.1. Classification (GTDB taxonomy): domain Bacteria; phylum Bacillota; class Clostridia; order Christensenellales; family Aristaeellaceae; genus CAZEIC01. Next base: position 584 of record CAZEIC010000156.1, read on the forward strand.
ATCGTGCAATGCTTGAGGTCGAGCGTTTCTTGTTGATACTGTCCCATGCCATACAGCCGTTCACGCTCGTTGCCCTCGAAGCACACCGTCAGCGAATGATCGCCGCCCAGACGCGGCTCGAACGCGCGCGCATGCAAATTGAGCGCGCCGCCACAGTCGATCTCGCGCAGCAGCACGTCGCCTTTTTGGTTGGTAAACGTCAGGCGCGCGGTCTGCCGCCAGCCGTCCACCTCGACGGTCGCCGTCAAATCCCCGCGCCTGATGAACGCGCAGTTTTCCATAATTTGAATGTCCGCGCCTTCAGCGCTCGGCGCGAGCAGCGCCCAGCGCTCGTCCGTCACGTCCGCCATCATGGCGGCGCGCACGCGCAGGCAGCTTTCGCCCCACGGCGTGATTTCCAGCGTTTCACCGTTGCTGCGGAAGCGAAGCGTCGCTCCGTCGCGCTCAAAGTACCGCATGTTCCTTCTCCTTTGCGTTTCAGCTTTTCAAGGATACCATGCGCCGCGACGGTTTGCAATTGCCAGTATCGGGCGCTGAATGAAAAATTGACAGTACCCGGCGTTTACACGATCGCCGCCAGCAGCTCGTCCAGCCAGTCGCCGACGAACAGCTCGATCGTTCCCGCGTCGCAGGCGGCAGCGAGCTTAGGCTCGATCGGCAGACGCGCGACCGTCCCAACGCCGTGCTTCTCGGCGATCTCGGCGACGCGGCTCTCGCCGAACAGGCGAATCTCCCTGCCGCAGTCCGGGCAGGTCGCGTAGCTCATGTTCTCGACCAGCGCCAGCACGGGCATGTGCATCATGTCCGCCATGTTGACCGCCTTTTCGACGATCATCCCGACCAATTCCTGCGGGGACGCGACGATGATCACGCCGTCCACGGGGATGGACTGGAACACCGTCAGCGGCACGATGTCCACGTCGCCCCAAATCACGTCCGTCCAGAACTTCTTGACCGTCCCGGCGATCATCGGCCCGCGCCAGACGACGGGGTCGGTTTCGCGCTCGGTCAGCAGGTTCAGGGACATCACGGAGATGCCCGTTCTGGTCTTGACCGGGAACATGCCCGTGCCGTCGCCCATCGCGCGCTCGTGCAGCCCGAACGCCTTGGGAATCGAAGGTCCCGTGATATCGGCGTCCAGAATCGCCGTTCTGCATCCGTTTCTTTGCGCCAACACGGCGAGCAGCGACGTGACCAGCGATTTCCCCACGCCGCCCTTGCCGCTGACCACGCCGATGATCTTCTTGACGCGCGAGAGCTCGTGGGGCTTTGCCAGCAGGCTCTCCCGCGTTCTCTCGCCGCAGTTTTCCTTACAACTTTCACAGTTGTGCGAACAGTTCTCGCTCACTTTCCGTCCTCCCCCGAAGGTTGATTTTGCCCGCCGCCAGCATACAGCGATTCCGGATTTCTGTCAAGCCAATCGCAAAGTATCAAGCGCCGCGCCTGTCACGCCGATTTGTTGCCGCAAAAAACACGCGATTGACATTCGCCATTGCGCGCAATATAATGGAGAAAATTTCCAAAGAAGGAGCGTTTACCATGAAGAAGGTATCCGTATCGCCGACCAATGATTTCTGCCCGCAGACGCTGTTCGTCTACGGCACGTACAAGGAGGACGGCGCGCCCAATTTCGGGCTGTTCTGCTGGTTCAGCTACTGCTACATGGACGATCTGGGCGTGATGGCGGCAATCGGCGGACCAAAACCG
>CAZEIC010000157.1:0-2238 GCA_964512175.1 uncultured Oscillospiraceae bacterium
CGGGTGCTTGTCGTCGCACAGCGTATCGCCCGTCACGGTGTCGCGAAGACCGACCGCCGCGGCGATTTCACCGGCGTACACGGCGTCCACCTCTTCGCGGTGGTTGGCGTGCATGCGCAGGATGCGCGCGATGCGCTCGCGCTTGCCCTTGGTGGAGTTGTAGACGTAGGAGCCGTTCTTGAGCTGCCCGGAATACACGCGGAAGAACGCCAGCTTGCCCACGAACGGGTCGACGGCGATCTTGAACGCGAGCGCCGCAAAAGGCGCGTCGTCGTCCGCAGGGCAGGGGACGACCTTTTCCGGGTCTTTGGGGTCTGTGCCGTGCACCGGGGGAATGTCCAGCGGCGACGGCATGTACGCGACGATCGCGTCCAGCAGCGGCTGCACGCCTTTGTTGCGGTAGGACGTGCCGCAGAGCACGGGCGTCATGCGGCAGGCGATGGTCGCCTTGCGGATGCCGTCCACGATCTCCGCTTCCGTGAGGCTGTCCGGGTCTTCCAGATATTTGTCCATCAGCTCGTCGGACAGCTCGGCGACCGCTTCGCAGAGGTCGGCGCGCGCCTGCTCGCAGAGGGACAGCATATCGGCTGGAACCGGCTCTTCGCGGATGTCCTTGCCGTCGTCGTCGTAGTAGACCTCGGCCTTCATGCGCACCAAATCCACGATGCCCCGGAACGACGCTTCCGCGCCGATGGGGATCTGGATGGGCACGGCGTTCGTGCCGAGCCGTTCGCGGAGCATGCCCGTGACGCGGAAGAAGTCCGCGCCGGTGATGTCCATTTTGTTGATGTACGCGATGCGGGGAACGGAATACTTGGTCGCCTGCCGCCACACCGTTTCGGACTGCGGCTCAACGCCGCCTTTCGCGCAAAACACCGCCACCGCGCCGTCGAGCACGCGCAGAGAGCGCTCGACCTCGACCGTGAAATCCACATGGCCGGGGGTGTCGATGATGTTGATGCGGTGTCCGAGCCACTGGCACGTCGTCGCGGCGGAGGTGATGGTGATGCCGCGCTCCTGCTCCTGCGCCATCCAGTCCATGGTGGCAGCGCCCTCGTGCACCTCGCCAACGCGATGCACGCGTCCCGTGTAGAACAGGATGCGCTCGGTCGTGGTGGTCTTGCCGGCGTCGATGTGCGCCATGATGCCGATATTCCTGACCATGTTCAGGGGATGACTTCTGGGCATGCGCTTGCTTTCTCCTTACTAAGTGACTACCAGCGATAATGCGCGAACGCCTTATTCGCCTCTGCCATACGGTGCATTTCTTCCTTGCGCTTGACGGCGTTGCCCGCGTTGTTGGACGCGTCGAGCAATTCGCCCGCGAGGCGTTCCGCCATCGTCTTCTCGCCGCGCTTGCGGGCAAAATCGACGATCCAGCGAAGCGCCAGCGTCTGCCTGCGCTCGGGGCGGATTTCTACAGGCACTTGATAAGTCGCGCCGCCGACGCGGCGAGCCTTGACTTCCAGCTGCGGCAGCACGTTATTGAGCGCCTGCTGAAACACTTCGTTGCCCGTTTTGCCGGACTTTTCGGCGATCATATCAAATGCGGAATAGCAGACCTGCTGCGCGACGCCGCGTTTGCCGTCGAGCATGATCTGGTTGATGAGCTTTGTTACCACCGTGTTCCCGTGTACGGGATCGGGCAGCACTTCGCGCTTGGGAATAAAACCACGACGGGGCATTGTGTTCCCTCCTTCAATTCTTTCGCCCGTCCTTCGCTTTGCCGGCGGCAGTCCTTCAGCATAGGACCGTTCCGTGCAGACGGCGCTCTTGGGGGCGGAATCCCGTCCGGCGTTCCAACCGGAGGGGCTGCCCTGTCAAGCGGCGGCGAGGCGCTGGAAAGGCGCGCGCCTGATTACTTCTTGGGTCTCTTGGCGCCGTAGAGCGAACGGCTCTGGTTGCGCTTGGCAACCCCCGCTGTGTCCAGCGCGCCGCGGATGATGTGGTAGCGAACGCCGGGCAGGTCGCGAACGCGGCCGCCGCGGATGAGCACTACCGAGTGCTCCTGCAAGTTGTGACCAATCCCCGGAATGTAGCAAGTACCTTCGATTTGATTGGTCAGACGGATCCTCGCGATTTTGCGCAGAGCCGAATTCGGCTTCTTAGGCGTGGTCGTTTTCACGCTCAGGCATACGCCGCGCTTTTGCGGGCACCCTTGCAGGATGGGCGCGGTCGATTTGTTGACGACTTTTTCCCTTCCCTTGCGGATCAACTGGTTGATCGTGGGCATGGAAG
>CAZEIC010000158.1:0-2225 GCA_964512175.1 uncultured Oscillospiraceae bacterium
TTTAAAATCTTGGACTACTTAAATTACTTCCCTGCGAGGTAATTTATTTTATATGTGGGGGTGGATAAAATGTTGATTACAGTAGGCTCGGTACTCAGAGGTGAAGAAGAAAACACATATATTCTTGATAAAATGATTGGTAGCGGTGGATTTGCGAATGTATTTAAGGCGCATAGAGAAAGCGACGGGCAACTGTTTGCAGTAAAAACTTTATTGCCTTCTTTTGATAGTGCCGAAGGATTACTCTCTTTTCAAAAGGAATTACAACAAGCAGAGACGGTTGAATCGCCTCATGTAATCAGATATCAGTACACACATGATGGGACAAAATATACAGAGTATCCTCCGTATATAATTATGGAATATGCGGATTCAGGTGCCTTATCTGACTTAATTGAAAAACAACAAAAAGAAGGGAAGCTCTTTGAAATCGAGTCGTTGATGCAATTATTCACACAGCTGGTTTCGGGTATGGACATTATAAATAAAGTCTTAGTTCATAGAGATATTAAGCCGGAAAACATCCTGATATGTGGTGACACTTTGAAAATAAGCGACTTCGGTCTGTCGAAGTTCTCGGGAGAAAATACTCGCACCTTGACATTTAAGGGATATGGGACAGCAAAATATGTTGCGCCCGAAGCCTGGGACAATGATAAAAATACTATTCAGATGGACATCTATTCTATGGGGATTGTGTTTTATGAGTTAGCAACATTACAATATCCATATGATACTGGCGGCAAGCAGGATATTATGGCATACCGGAATGCGCATCTATATCAACCGGCTAAGAACCCTGCATCAATAAACTCACAATTACCACCGAATATCGCATCGGTTATTATTCGCATGCTTGAAAAACCAACACAAAAAAGATTTACAAACTGGGCGGACATTTTGAAATCGCTCCAAGCAGAACCGATGCCAAAAGATAATATACATAGCTTTGTTGACACAGCATTAAAGACTCGAAATGCCGCAGATATACGTTTGCAGGAGAAATTGACTGAAGAAAAGCGATTAGCTCAACTGAAAGAGGACTTTTGTCGCTTGATTTATTCTCAATATGATAGCACGGTTATTGAACCGATACGCGACTTTATTTCACGATTCAATAGTCAATACGCCGGGACGGGCTCGTATAAATTAACTCCAGAGAGGGGCAACTCCAGCAGTGAACGCTTCTCGAGTACGATAACTACGCCATCAAGTAATAGGATACAAATTGAGATGGAAGCAATCTTAAAAGAAAATCATATCCGAAAAGTGCATGTCGATAGGGTTTTTAGAGACGAAGGGTACCGCAATGAAAACTATATTCCCCAGTGCAATAATCGCGATATTTTAGCCTGGGGGCGAGTGTATGACTCAAAGGAAATAGGGTTCAATCTTCTGTTGCTTAAGAACGCCGATGCTCTGTATGGAGATTGGTTTACATTAACCAATACGAATAGTGGATTTAGCAGATCAACGAGGCCTGAACCGTTTGGATTTAAGCTTGATGAACTTCCAAGGGAGATTGAATTGATAAGAGCAGTACATATTTACAGCTCTGACCTCAAGCCGTTTGCAATCGAGAATGTACTCGGTTTGATTTCAGGCTGTGCTTGATAAACAGAGCTAATTTTATGCTAACTTAAACTCAAAAATTAAACTGATGACGGTTTGGGGGTGTGGCTTTGGTCTTCGAGACTTATCCTTGGAAGCAAGACTTGCAACGACGTAGAAGTTTGATAATAAAGCATAACACAGAAGAGCGCTTCGACAGCAATTTTGATGCGACTTATACAATTTTAGAAAAATGCGTTTTCTACTCAGCATTCATTATTCGTAAACTAATTGATTGTGGCAGCAAATTGAGTGATGAAGCCGATAAATATGCTATTACCGTAAAAGCCATAAAGCCAATAAAACACATAAGTTATATGAATCGCTGGCCGGAAGAAGACAGTCATGATTGGGAGAATGAGAAGGCAGTTATTCTGACGGGTAAGAGACTTTGCAATTCTCTTATACATTCGTATATTTTCTTCTTTGAATTTGCAGAAAATGGGTCTGCTGGAGGCTTTTGTGTTTCATCCGATTTTGACAAAAATAAAATGCTGTACAAGGTTATGTTGGCGGATTGGCTGAATTACATAACCTTTATTGCAACTGATGATATTGTCAGCTTATCCACGAAATATGATGAAAAAGAAAAGGGATATATCATTGTCAAAAAG
>CAZEIC010000159.1:0-2224 GCA_964512175.1 uncultured Oscillospiraceae bacterium
CACGGCAAGAAGTATTTCTCGGTCGCTTCCGGCGGCGGCACGGGGCGCACGCTGCATCCCGATAACATGGCGGCGGGCCCCGCTTCCTACGGCTTGACAGACACCATGGGTCGCATGCACTCCGACGCGCAGTTCGCAGGGTCTTCCTCCGTCCCCGCGCACGTCGAAATGATGGGCTTGATCGGCATGGGCAACAATCCTATGGTCGGCGCGACCGTAGCTGTCGCGGTCGCCATCGAGCAGGCAAGCAAGTAAGCGCGCAACAAAAGCAAGGAGCTTATCCGCGAGGGTAAGCTCCTTTTTTGCGGGCATCTGCAAACAACCCCGAACTACACCGACTGTCGCTCGACGATCGAACAATGGATGATTTCCCGCACGGGCGGCGTGGCGGGGTTATTGATTTTCTCCATGATGCGCATTGCCGCGCCCACGCCGATTTCGGTGGTCGGCAGGCGGATGGTCGTCAGCGGCGGCTGCAGGTACGCGGCGATTTCACGGTTATCAAAGCCGACCACCGCAATGTCCGCCGGGATGGACAGCCCCGTCAGGTTCAGCGTGCGGATGCACCCCGCCGCCATGAGGTCGTTCATGGCGAAGATGGCGGTGGGGCGCGCGGGCAGCGCGAGCAGCGCGCTTGTCTGCTCCGCGCCGGAGGCATACTCCCAGTTGCCGTAGCGGATGTATTCCGAGGGGAGCGTCAGCCCGACCTGCTGCAGCGCCGCCTGAATGCCCTGCATGCGCCGCGCCGTGGGGTAGGAGTGCGGATGCCCGGCGATGACGGCGATGCGCTTGTGCCCCTTTGCCAGCAAATAACGGGTGAGGTCGGCGGCGGAGTCCTCGTTGGAATAGGTCACATAGGTGTCTTGGTTCGTGCCGTGCGAGTAGGCGAAGACCAGCGGCGTTTCCATCGGGTCAAACAGGTAATCCAGATGCCGGTCGTGCATGCCGACATAAATGATGCCGTCGACGTTCGCCGCCTTGAGCAGCGCCACGCCGTCGTTGATGCGCTGGCGGTACATGCCGATCTGCTCATACTGGTTATACAGCCTTTCAAGCAGATGCAAATCGTGCAGCAGCATTTTATAGCCGCCCTTGGACAGCGTTTCGTTCACGCCGCTGACGATGTCCGCGACCGGGAGGCCGCGAATGTCCTCTACCAGCACGCCGATGGTGTGCGTTTGCCCGCTGCGCAGGGATTTCGCCAGCGTGTTGGGCACGAAATTCACCTCGGCAATGGCTCTCAACACCCGTTCGGTGGTCACGGGCGAGAGTTTTTTGGTGCCGTTCACCACATGAGACACCGTTGCCGTGGATACGCCCGCCAGCAGGGCTACGTCGCGCATGGTCGCCATTGTCATCACCAACTTTGCTATCGGTTAAACGTTTGTCCGCATTATAGCAGACACAGCCTTCCCTGTCAATGGTTGGTTAGCAAATTAACCGCGCGAATTTCACGTATTCGTGCATTTTTGCTATTGACTTTTGGATTGTTTGCTAGTATTCTATCGTCAGATGGAAGGTAAATCGAATAACCTTCCTACACAGATGCGCACTATTATGAAGGAGGAATCATCATGAAGAAACTGCTTGCCCTGCTCCTCTGCCTCGTCATGCTGCTGCCCGTGCTGGCGCTGGCGGAAGGCGACGGCCGCGTCCACATCACCTATTCCTTCTGGGGCAACCAGACGGAAGCCGAGAGCGTGCAGGTCGCGCTGGACGCTTTCAACGCCATGCAGGACAAAATCTTCGTCGAGCCCATGCAGATCCCCAACGAGGAATACACCCAGACGTTGGTCAATTACGCCATCGCAGACCAGCTTCCCGACTGCGGCATGGTCAACGAGAACGCCGTGCTGTACTTCGCGCGCAACGGCGTGATGGCGGACGTATCAAGCATGTACGAGGGTGAAACGCTGCAGCCGATGGACTGCATCACCTTCAAGGACGCGGGCACGCCCGTGGGTTACTCCAGCTGCAACGAAATCCTGCTGCTGTACTACAACAAGGCGATGTTCGACGCGGCGAACGAGCCGTACCCCTCCGCCGACAAGCCCTACACATGGGAAGAGTTTGTGGAAGTCGCCAAGCGTCTGACGCTGGACGAAGCCGGCAAGCACCCGGGCGAGGAAGGCTTCAACCCCGATAAGATCGTGCAGTACGGCGCTTTCGTCAATAACTGGACGTGGCAGATGGAAGTCTGGGCGCTGTCCAACGGCGGCGCGTG
>CAZEIC010000160.1:0-2217 GCA_964512175.1 uncultured Oscillospiraceae bacterium
TGTGATGAATGGATGGATCGCCAAGGATGAGCAGCCGCCGTGCAAGGATGAAAACGGCTGCGCGACGGTGCTCGCGTGGCACAAGATGAGCGGCGTGATTTTGCAGCATTACAAAGACGCGGCGCGGAACCCGTACATCACGCATTGGATGCCGCTGCCGAAAAGACCTGAAAGCGAGGGGACGACATGACAAATTTTGCTTACGACCTGCCCGACGCGCCGTACATAGCGCGCGCCGAGCGATTCGGCGTCGAGGACGACGAAGAAACGGTGATCGGCTACTGCGACATCTGCGGCGCGGCGATCATGTCCGACGATTCGCGCTATGAGATTTTCGACGGTATCTATCACTGTAAATGCTACGAAAAACACATGAGCGTCCGCGCCGTGCTGTCCGACATGGGGTATTCGCCCATAACGGGGGTGGACTGATGACCTGCTGCGAGTGCGGTCGCCCCATCGACAAGTGCGTGTGCGCTGAAATGCCGCGCCGCGCGAAGCACAAACCTGCGACCGACGCGCCGGCCGATGAACAGATCATGAAGGAGGCGTGGAGCAAATGACAGACGGCGTTCTGCGGTATACAAGAGGCATGGTGACGGTCAAAATCGGCTTTCCCAACGGCGAGAAGAAATGCAAGTGGTGCGCTTTCTGCCGTTCCGACCAGAGCATGAGAATGCGCGAGCGCTGCATTCTGACCGAGGAAATCCTGTATGACATAGGCGCAATTGGTAGCTCATGCCCGATGACGTTTACGGAGGATGAAAACGATGGAAAACATGAGGATCTATAACAAGCTGCGCACCCCTCCGCCCGAGGCGCTTAAGGAGATCAGCGCGGGGCGATTGAAGGGAAAGACGGACATCAATCCCATGTGGCGCATTCGCACGCTGACCGAAACGTTCGGCGTGTGCGGGATTGGCTGGTATATCGACGACGTGACGATAAGTTACGAGCCGTCGGGCAATGAAATCATCTGTGTCGTAGAAATTAACCTGTACATTAAGATGGATGGCGAGTGGTCAAAGCCCATCCACGGCATTGGCGGCAATAAGATTTTGTCGCAGGAGCGAAACGGCGCATACGCCGACGACGACGGCATGAAGAAGGCTTACAGCGACGCCATTGGGACGGCTTGCAAGGCGCTTGGCATGGCTGCCGACGTGTACTGGAATAAAGATGCGACCAAGTATGACGCGTCTCCCGACGCTCCGGCGAAGCCTGCGCCGTCATTCCCCGTCTGTGCCGATTGCGGCGCGGTCATCGCGCCTATGCGCAACAGCAAAGGCGAAATCTACATGAACGCCGAGGACGCCGCGAAGCGGGCAAAGGACAAATTCGGCAAGGTGCTGTGCGTGTCCTGCGCCAATCAGGCGCTTGACCGTATCGCGATGCGGGAGGCGACATGAATGGACGGCTAAAAGACCTGACGATGAACGTAGACGGGAGCTACAACATCACCGTCACCTTCAAGGAAGATTTCCGCGCAGAGTACGACCGCCTGCGTGATACAGACATTGACGTGACGATCAAGAAATACCGAAAACGCCGGTCGCTCGACGCAAACGCCTATGCGTGGGTGCTGATGGACAAGATCGCGAGCGCAATGAATCTTCCTAAAACCGAGGTGTATCGTGCGGCGATCCGCGACATTGGCGGCGTGAGCGAAACGGTGTGCGTCAAGGAAAACGCCGCGCAGAGGCTGGTCAGCGCGTGGAGCGATCACGGCATCGGTTGGCAGACAGACACCATGCCGAGCAAGATCGAAGGCTGCGTCAACGTGATCCTGTATTACGGTTCGTCTACCTACGACAGCAAGCAAATGAGCGCGCTGATAGACTACATTGTTCAGGACGCCAAGGCGCTCGGCATCGAGACGGCGACGCCGCAGGAGATTGAGCGGTTGCAAAGGGAGTGGGAAAACCGTGAGTAAGAGCATCATGCAGGACAAGCGCGAGTGTTACATTACGGGCGCTGCGAACGATTTGCATAAGCATCATGTGTTCGCAGGTTCCCGCCGAAAGGCAAGCGAGAAATGGGGCTGCTGGGTGTGGCTGCGCGCCGATTACCATAACATGAGCCGTTACGGCGTTCATTACGATCATTCGCTCGACTTGCGCATCAAACGCGAAACGCAGGCGCGATTCGAGCAGCGCTACGGGCATGACGCCTTTATGTGGGCGTTCGGATTTCAACTCACATCCCCGCGAGGGGGAT
>CAZEIC010000161.1:0-2179 GCA_964512175.1 uncultured Oscillospiraceae bacterium
CGCGAGGTCATTGGCCCAGGCGGTAAGATGATCAACAAGATCATCGCCGAAACCGGCGTCAAGATCGACATCGAGGACGACGGGCACGTCTACATCGCCACGCCAGACGAAGTCGCCGCCGGCAAGGCGCGCAAGATCATTGAGGGCATCGCCAAGGATATCGAGGTGGGCGACGTGTTCTCCGGCAAGGTCGTGCGCATCATGACCTTCGGCGCGTTCGTCGAGCTTGCCCCGGGCAAGGACGGCATGATTCACATCTCCAAGCTTGACAACAAGCGCGTGGAGAAGGTGGAAGACGTGCTCAACATCGGCGACGAAATCGAAGTCAAGGTCTGCGAGATCGACGCGCAGGGGCGCATCAACCTCATCCGCAACGATATCGTATACGACAACCCGACCTTCACGCGTTCCGCCCCGGCGGGCGATCGCGGCGCGCGTCCGCCCCGCAGAGACGGCAGAAGGTAATCTTTCCGTAAATCCGCAATGCGCAGCGCGTACATCCAAAGAAAGCTTGGTACGCGCTGCGTTTTGAATATCAAGGAGCGAAACGTGGACGAATTCACCCTATCCAACGGTCTGCGCGTCGTCGGCGAGCGCATTCCGCACATCCGCTCGGTGAGCATCGGCGTGTGGGTCAAGGCTGGCTCGATGCTGGAATCCCCCGAACAAAACGGGCTGTCGCACCTGATGGAGCACATGGCGTTCAAGGGCACGAATAAGCGCACCGCGCGGCAAATCGCCGAGGAAATGGACGCGGTCGGCGGCTACCTCAACGCCGCGACGGGCAAGCTCTGCACGAGCTATTACGCCAAGGTCATCGACTGCGATCTGCCGCTTGCCGCCGACATGCTCGCCGACATCATCATCGACCCGCTCATCGACGAAAAAGAGCTGGAAAAAGAGCGCGGCGTCGTACTGGAAGAGATTTCCATGGTGGACGATTCGCCCGAGGACGTGGTATACGACGCGCTCGCCGAGGCGGTGTTCGGGGAGCAAAGCCTCGGCATGACGATTCTCGGCGCGCGGGAGAACATCGCGCGCTATACGCGCGAAGACCTCTGCGCCTTTCGCGCGCTGCATTACGGACCGCGCAACGCCGTGCTCGCCATCGCGGGCAATTATGAATTGGACGCTATGCGTGCGCTGATGGAGGAAAAGTTCGGCGGCTGGCAGGGCGCGCCGGGCGAGCGTTATCCGCTGGAAACGCCGTGCCGCGCGCCCGAAAAGAAGCACGCGGTCAAGGACGTGGAGCAGGCGCACCTGTGTCTGGGGTATCCGGGCAAGCCGCTGGGCTCGCCGGATGTGTACGCCATGGCGGTCATGAACAGCATCCTCGGCGGCGGCATGTCGTCGCGGCTGTTCCAGCGCGTCCGCGAGGAGCTAGGGCTGGCGTACAGCATCTATTCCGCGCCGTCGGCGTACCCGTTCTGCGGGGATTTCACCATATACGCCGCGGTGTCGCCCAAGCAGGTGAAGAACGTGATCGCCCAGATCGATATCGAAATCGAGAAGTTCCTGTCGAGCGACGTGACCGAAAAGGAACTTTCACAGGCGAAAGCGCAGCTTCGCGGCGGCTTCGTGCTCGGGCAGGAAAGCGCCTACAACCGCATGAACGCCATGGGCAACAACATGATGCTGCTGTCGCGATACGTGCCGATGGAGGAAACGCTCGACGGCATCGCGCGCGTGACGATGGAGGACATGCTGCACGTGGCGCGCGAAACGCTGACCGCGACGCGCTGCATTGCGCTGGTCGGCAGGAAGGGCGCGGGAAAAGGCGTGCTATGACGATACGCAAGGCGGACATGCGCGACGTTGACGCGGTGACGCGGCTGGGACTGCTGCTGTGGGAAGACCATCCATATGACGAACTGCGCGGCGAATTCGCTGATATACTCGCGGACGCGGCGCAGTACATCGCCATATGGGAGCAAAACGGGCAGCCCGCGGCGTTCGCGCCCCTTCGCACGAAAGCGCGGGAGACGCGCTTTCGTGCGGTTGCACGGTCTGCCTAGAAAACGAGCCATCCTTTGCGAAGGGTGGCTCGTTTTCCCGGGCGGCAGACCGCGTAAGGAAGCAGCCTGTCGGCTGCTCCTCGAACCGGCAGAGCCGGCTCTGCGGAACAAGTCGAAGGCGCTAAACGCCCTTCGACGCATCCCGTCAAGTTACTGAAAATCGC
>CAZEIC010000162.1:0-2155 GCA_964512175.1 uncultured Oscillospiraceae bacterium
TTGTAAATGTGCAGGTCTGTCCCGCAAATCGCCGTTTTGCGGATGCGAATCAACACTTCGTCCGACCCCGGCACGGGCTTTTCCACGCGCGTCAGCGTCAGCCCCGGCGCTGCCGACAGCTTGCACAGTGCGTCCATCATCATGGCGTTTATCCTCCTTATCGGCGTAACGTACCGATGGGAATATTATACTTCCTTTTGAATGGGTTGGCAAGCGTAAAACGAGCGCGGGGGGTAGACGAGGAGCGGGGAGGGAATAGGGAATAGGGGAACGAGGGAGGCGGGGAGATGCGAGCGTCGCTTCCTGCGTCGTTCCCTCGTCCCTAACCCATACCCCCTAATCCCTATTGCCTATTCCCTAATCCCTATTGCCTATTGCCTATTCCCTCTCCGTTCCTCGCCTCACCGCAAATGACAATCGCCGCTGCCAAGCATCCCGGGCATATCGACGAGGCAAAACGGATGTCCGGCGGGGTCGAGCATGACCGTCCAGCCGTCGTTAAACTGTTGCGCGGCGATCGTCGCGCCCAGCGAGATCGCGAGTTCTACTGCTTTTTTCTGGTCGCTGACCGCGAGATCGAGGTGCGCCATCTGCTGCTGCTTGCCGGGTTCTTCGGGCCAGACGGGCGGCGCATAGTCGGGGTTATATTGCAGCGTGATGCCCGGGTACTCGCCCTGCTTCGCGCCGGGAACGGCGAGGCAGGCGTATTCCGCGTCCTGATACGCCACGACCCAGCCCAGCAGCTTGGCGTAGAACCCCGCGAGCTTGTCCAGATCGTCGCAGTCCATCGTGACGGCGTAGAATTTGATGTTGAATGCGTTTGTCATGGCGTGCGCCTCCTTGTGTTTTTTGTGTATAGTATAACGATGTGTTAAAAGAATTGCAATGAGATTGTGCCGCGCGGGCGACCGGAGGTCGCCCCTACGGCGGGATGACATGGCGTGGCGCGCGGCGCAGTATGCGCTGCATACTGCGCGACACGCCCGGGAGCGTTATCATGGATGATCGCCGCCGAACGTGCAACGGCGGGCGGTACCTCAAAAAATACCTGTGAAAAATCGAAAAATGGGCAAATTTCCTCGCAAAAAGTTCTTGCGTTTTGCCGCAATGTCCTATATAATATGCCTGTTGTCTGTTTATGGGATGATGCGGTAGGTTGCCGTCCCGGCCTTGGACGGGTAATTATCGCGGACCAGCCCGCACGATCGGGCGACGGGCTCGCACCCCCTGATAGCGCCGACCACGCTCGCAGGGCGGCAGTACCTCGGTTTCCTCTCCGGCGAAGCGCCTTCTGCGTAGGTCGCCCGCCCGCGAGGATACTCCCACCGGGGTCAATGAGAACGGTATAATAAAAGGAGGAAACACAATGGCCAACCAGATCATCCGTATCAAGCTCAAGGCGTATGAGCACAACCTCATCGACCAGTCCGCCGCGCGCATCGTCGAGACCGCCAAGCGCACGGGCGCGCAGGTGTCCGGGCCTATCCCGCTGCCGACCGAGAAGGAGATCATCACCATTCTCCGCGCGCCGCACAAGTATAAGGACAGCCGCGAACAGTTCGAGCGCAGGACGCACAAGCGCCTCATCGACATTCACAACCCCAATCCCCGCACCGTGGACGCCATGACGAAGCTAGACCTTCCCGCCGGCGTCGAAGTCGAAATTGATACGAAGCTGTAAGCAGGAGGGGTAAGCAATGAATAAAGCGATTGTGGGAAAGAAGCTGGGCATGACCCAGATTTTCCTCAAGGACGGCAGGCTCGTGCCCGTGACGGTCATCCAGGCGGGTCCGTGCACCGTCGTGCAGAAAAAAACCGTGGAAAAGGACGGCTACGAGGCCGTGCAGTTCGGGTTCGAGGAAGTGCCCGAGGGGCGCGTCAAGAAGCTCGTCACCAAGCCCGAGCAGGGGCATTTCAAGAAAGCGGGCGTCGCGCCCATGCGCGCGCTGCGCGAGTTCCGGCTGGCGGATTGCGCTTCCTATGAAATCGGTCAGGTCGTCAAGGCGGACGTGTTCCAAGAGGGCGACAAGATCGACGTGACCGGCACGTCCAAGGGCCATGGCTTCACCGGCGCGATTTACCGCTGGAACCAGCACACCGGGCCTATGGCGCACGGTTCGAAGTACCATCGCGGCGTTGGCTCGATGGGCGCGAA
>CAZEIC010000163.1:0-2144 GCA_964512175.1 uncultured Oscillospiraceae bacterium
GTCTTGGAAATCATGGAAATCAGCGGCTCTAAATACATGAAGCTGACCACGATGAGAATGCCGTAGACAACCAGCTTGCCCGCCGTGCGCATGCCGCCGCGCACGGCGCGCGGCGAGGACGCTTTCAGTTTGATCATGCCGACGCCTCCCCTCTGTTTTTCGGCTCGCGCAGAACGAGGAACGCGATGCCGATGAACACGATGACCGCAAGGCTGTACAGCCACGCGTAGGTCGCCGCCAAGCCAAGCCCGTTGGACAGGTTGCCCGTCGCGGTCTGGATGAGCGTGTACACGGCGTTGGTGTCGTTCGTGCCGAGCTGCGTGATGGTGAAGATGGCGCACACCAGCGCGACGCTGCGAAGCTGCGGCAGCGTGATCTTCCACAGGATCTGCCATTCGTTGGCGGCGTCGATGCGCGCCGCCTCGTAGATGCTGGGGTTGATCTTTTGCAGCGCGTTGATGAACAGCACGATGGGGATGCCCGTGAACCACAGGATGGAGGACATGCTGTCAAACACGTCGTACATCATCTCCGCCAGGAAGGGCGAGAAATTGAACAGCACGCTCATGATGAACAGCGAGGATACGTCCGAGCCGACCTCCTGCCCGCGAACGACGGTGTCCGAGGAGATGATCTGCGAAAGCACGGGCCCGGACATGATGATGACCGGGAGGAAATAGATGGTGCGCAGCAGCGAGCGCCCGCGGCTGATGCGCCCGAGCAGGTAGGCAATCAGGAAGGAGACCACCAGCACCACCAGCACGCGCGGGACGAGCGTCGACGCGAACTCGGCGAGCGCCGGCATGAACTCCGCGTTCTTGAAGAACGCCACGTCGTAATTGCTCAACCCCGACAGCGAGACCTCGAACCCGGCGATGGTCGCCGTCACGTCCGAGAAGCTCAGATAGATGGTCGCCGCGAACGGAAAGGCGGTAAACAGCGCGAACCCCAGTATCCACGGCGTCATGAACGCGTAGCCCATGCGGTTGGCGCGCGCCTCCGTACCCGTACCGCGTTTGCGTTTCATTTCGCGTCACCTCCCATGATCAGTGCGCAGTCCAGCGCGTCCACGCGCGCGCCCATGACCGTCGCCGGCTCGTCTGTATAGTTCATGACGACGAACGCGCGCTGTCCGTCTTTTTCGTAGGCATTGACGACGATGCCCTCGGCGGGCACTTCGCGCGCGAGCCAGTCGTACCCGCGCACCGGCGCGAGCGCCGAGGACACGAAGCCGTACACCTCGGAAACCAGCGCCATGTACTGCTCGGCTTCCGTGGAATACAGATCGCTCGACAGCGTGTCGGCGAGCAGGTAGGAGGGCTTGCGCGAGAGGATGAACGCCGGGCTGACGTTGTAGTCGATCAGCCGGAGCTGGTCGGAACGCGTGTAGTTGGAGAAGTTGCAGTATGGCCCGTAGACCTCGCAGCAGCCGCGCAGCACCATTTGCAGGAAGGGCACGGTGTCGGTTTCAAAGACGTACTGCGAGCCTGTGACCGGGGCGTTCAGATAGCCGTCCATGTATTTCCAGAGGTAGAGATTGGGGCGGTCCATATCGACGGAAAGCACGTCTGCGGCGCTCTCCAGCGTTTGCTGGTAGAGCGCGATAGCGTCCGTCACGCTCGTGACGGGCCCGTAGCGGTCGTGCGTGCTGGTGAGCGTGTCCGTAACGCCCGTGAGCGTCAGCCCGCCGCCCACGCGGCGCACGCGCTCCGACAGGGACGCGAGCCATTGCGCGCAGGTCTTGGGCGCGGCGACGCCAAAGACGGTGACGGGCGCGTTTTGGTATAGGATCCCGGCGTTCACGATCACGAACCATGTGTTGACGTGCTGCGCGGCAGACCCGCGAAACCGGAGCATCGTTTCGTTGACGCGCGTCATATCGCGTTGCAGGGACACGTCCGCGCCGCGCGCCGCGAGCGCCGAAACCATGTCGGCGTACTCCCGTTCATTGCCCACGCCCGACGCGAAGGTGAACGCGTCCGGGCGCGCCAGCGTTTCCGCGCCGCTTTGCCAGCCCTTTAGCCCGCTGGTGACGCGCGGAACGCCCGCGTCCAGAATGCCGGTCAGCAGCGCGCGCGCGTCGGCAAGCGTCGTGACGACGACCTGCTCGTTGCCGACCAGCCCCTTCTTCACGTCCGACAGGA
>CAZEIC010000164.1:0-2120 GCA_964512175.1 uncultured Oscillospiraceae bacterium
GCTCATCGCGCGCGCGGCCGACGGCAGCATGCGCGACGCGTGGAGCCTGCTGGATATGTGCATCGGCAGCGGCACGGCGATTACCGAAGAGCAGGTGCGCTTAATGCTGGGCGCGGCGGACAAGTCGTTCCTGTTCCGCTTTGCCGACAGCCTGCTTTCGGGCGATATGCAAAAAAGCATGGAAGCCGTGGACGAGCTGATGCGCTCGGGGCGCGATGTGCAGGTGTTCCTGCGCGACCTGAGCGCGCACCTGCGAAGCGTGCTGCGCGCAAAGCTGGGCGCGGACGGCGGGCACGATACGCGGTATACGGAGCAGGCTGCGCGCGGCACGGTGGACGCGTTTTCGCGCCTGCTGGACATGGTCATGCGCGCCGAGGCCGACACCCGCTGGGCGTCCAGCGACCGCGCGGTGCTGGAGATGTGCGCCATCCGCGCCTGCGCGTGCGCGCAGGAGAACGATACGTCATCGCTTTTGTCGCGCATCCAGCAGCTGGAGGACACGGTGGCGCGGCTTGAAAAGGAAGGCGTGCCCGCGCAAGGTTCCTCGCGCGCAGCCGCAAAGCCGGGAATCGCAAAGCCGCAAAGGCGAGCCGAGCCGGCGGATGCGGCGCCTGACGCGCCCGCTGCCGACGGCTCAAGAACGCCCAAGCAAATCTGGAACGCCATGGTCAAGCAGCTCACGGGCAATCAGCAGTACATGTCCTTCAGCAGCTTCCTGAATTTCGGCATGTTCGGCGGCTTTAAGGACGACACCTATACCCTGCTGTTCGAGCCGAAGGACGCGTTCTTTGTCGATTCGCTCAACGCGCCGGACAAAAAGAAAATCATTGAAGAAATCCTCACCCGCGAGGGCGGGCGCATGGCGTCGCTGCGCGTGACCGTTTCGCAAAAGGACGCCGACGAGCAGGCCAAGCGCCGCGAGGAGGAAGGGCAGAGGCTGGTGGACGCGTTCGGGCACGACGTGGTGGAGATTGTGGACAAGTAATCCGTTGGGAGGGATTGTCGGATGATGATATGCGATTCGCACTGTGACACGCTGTATAAGCGCCTTTTGCACCCCGATTCGCCCTGCGACGTGACGGTCGAGCGGCTGAAGAAGGGGCGCGTGGGCATCCAGACCATGGCGATGTATGTGGGCAACGACCCGTCGCCCGAGGTGGTGCGTCAGCGCGCCGAGGGCATGTACGCGCTGCTGCCGACGCTTGAAAAAGAGGGCATCCGCCAAATCACCGACCTTTCTCAGGCGGGCGGCGAGCCTGCGCTGCTGCTGTCGGTGGAGGGCTGCGAGCTGTTTGAGGGCGGACTGTCCGAGATTGATTTGTGGTACGACCGCGGCGTGCGCATGGCGGCGGTGTGCTGGAATTTTCAGAATAAGCTCGGCACGCCCGCCGTGCTGGGCGCGGATGTCGGGCTGACCGCCTATGGGCTGAAGGCCGTTCGTCACATGCAGGAAAAGCACATGGCGGTGGACGTATCGCATCTGAACGAGCAGGGCTTTTACGACATCATTGACGAGACCGACGCGCCGCCGCTGGCGTCGCACTCCTGCTGCGCGGCGCTGTGCAAGCACCCGCGCAACCTCACTGACCGCCAAATCAAGGTGCTCATCGCCTGCGAGGGATATATCGGGGTGAACTTCTACCCAAGCTTCCTCAAAGAGGACGGCGCGTGCGGCGTGGAGGATATCGTGCGGCACATCGACCACATCTGTCAGCTGGGCGGCGCGGAGAGCGTGGGCTTTGGCTCGGATTTTGACGGTATCGAGTGCAAGCCCAAGGGCGTTGAAGGCCCTGAGGCGTTCCTGTTCGTGCTCGCCGCGCTCAAAAAGCGCGGGTATAACGACCGCGCGCTGCGCAACATTGCCGGGCTGAACTTCATGAGCTATTTCAAACGCATATAGAATGAAAGAACACGCATGTTGCCGAACGAAGCGCTCCGAATCGGGGCGCTTTTTCGACGCAATGACGAACGAAAAGCGTTGATTTATAAGGAATATTCGGCTTTTGAAAAAGCCTGAAATTTCTTTCGAATTTTGTCGAAAATCATGTTGACAACCCATAGACCCTGTGCTATTATAGCCAAGCGCCTTGCGGAAGCGAGGAGAGCGAAGAACCTTGAAA
>CAZEIC010000165.1:0-2109 GCA_964512175.1 uncultured Oscillospiraceae bacterium
GTCGTGACGACGACCTGCTCGTTGCCGACCAGCCCCTTCTTCACGTCCGACAGGATAAAATCGGCGCGCAGCGGCAATTCGGCGGTCTGCGCGATCTCCGTGAGCGTGCCCTCGTCAATCAGGTGCGCCCGGTACGCGCGCGCCATGCCCGCCCAGTCGGCTTCCTCGCCCGCGAGAAATTCGTAGGTTATGCGCACGTCGTATTCGTAGGGCGTGTTCATCAAGGTGAAGTAGCCGTCGCCGTAGCGGTTGTAGACCTTGAAATAGGTGTTGTTGTACTCGAAGGACGGGTGCGCCCATGTGTACTTGAGGCGCAGGTTTTCCTCCGGGCGCGCGTAGATCGTCATGTGCTCCGCGCCTTGCTCGGCGTATGCCACGAACGCCGCCTGCTTGTTGCCGTGCGCCGCGCCCAGCACCGGCATGGTCGGGTGCTTGACGGCGACCGCGTCCGTGCCGCCGCTGTAGTAGTAGGTATACGTCGCGCCGTCGGGGCCGTACACGTCGCCGACATACTCGGTGAAGGAAACGGAGTTGTCCTGGAAGCGGATGAGGCTGCCCGAGCCGTCGGGCACGAAGACATAGCCGCTCGGCGCGGGCTTTTTCTCCGCGTCGCCGTACTCGCCCGTTTCCGCGTCGTAGTATTCCGCCTCGCCGCCCGACGCGCCGAGGAAGGGCGTGAGCCACAGCGACGAGAGCTTTTGCAACCCTTCGCCGCGCAGATCGGCAAAGGCGATGTCGTACTGGATGGCGCTTTCGCCGAAGGTCACGCGCACGCGCGCCTGCAAGTCCAGCGCGGTAAAGTCCACGTCGAGCGCGAACGTCCCGGGCGCGTCGAGCGCCGTCAAGGTGGATGTCGCGCCGTCCTCGGACGCGGACGAGATGTACTTGATGGTTTCCGATTCGTAGTAGGTCGCCGTCAGGAGGCTGTTGGCGATGCCGATGTACCGGCTGTTCATGTTCTTTTCCAGCGGCTCGGCGACGCGCGCGCGCTCCTCGTCCGTTTCGGCGGCCTTGACCGCCTTCTTGATATCGGAGGAGTAGCCCGCGTCCAGCCCGGTCTTCCAGACATAACCCGTGCGCTTGTCCGCGACGGCGATGATATCGCGGTCGTCGCGGAACCAGTAGGCGCAGGTGTCGGTTTCATACAAAAGCGTGTACGCCGACAGATCGGTCTCTGTGATCGCCATCATTCCGCCGTCCATGCGCGTGTCGCGGTTGGTCGGCACATACGCGTCCGCCAGCGCGCACGCCGTCAGGCAGCAAAGCGCGAGCAGGAGGCAAAGAGCCTTAATCCAGCGCATTCCTGTATACCTCCTCCACAAGCGTTCCGATGAACTGGTACAGACGCTCGACCATGATGACGATCATCACGCAGACGATCACCGCCAGCAGCATGAACAGCACGGTCAGCGCAATGCTCTTGAGCGTTTCGCGGAAGGAATAGTCGTGCACCACCATCAGCCCGCAAAACAGCGTCACCGCAGACCAGACGCAGCCCGCGTACTCGATGATGCTCAAGAGGAACGCTTCGTTGCTCGTCACGACGTAGGACAGCCCAAGGTTCACCGCCATCGCGCAGACGGCGGGCGCGAGCGCGTATGCCGGGAGCAGCGCGATCTTGCGCAGCGTTCCGTCGCCGTCGTTGATGGAGGACACCAGCCAGTTAAAGAAGATGAACGCCGCGATGATGACGAAGAAGCCGCCCGACAGCGCGCCCACGTCGATGTCCTCCAAGCGCACTGTCTGGTAAATGAAGCCCTTGCTGGTCTGGTAGAGCATGAACACCACGAATGAGATCACGTAGATGGCGAGCGCGCCCGGCAGGCTGCCCGCGCGGTTCATGCGCACTTCGTAGTAGGCGTTCATGGGATGCCGCGCCGTCGGCAGCGCGTAGAGCACGCCGCGCAGCCCGCGCGCGTTCATCATGGCGCGCCCCGCGCGCCGGAGCAGACCCGGACCGCGCTTTCTGCGCCATCTGCGCGTGACGGCGAGCAGCACGATGAGGATCGCCAGCGCGCCCGCGACGTACGGCAGCGCGCGCTGCAGCGTTTCGTTGCGCACCTCCCAGAACGCCTCGGAGTAGAACTTGCGGTCGCCCGCGACCTCGAA
>CAZEIC010000166.1:0-2042 GCA_964512175.1 uncultured Oscillospiraceae bacterium
AGCGCAACTTCAAGCAGTTCCTGCAGGGCTTTCTGCCCGCGCAGAAGGGTCTGATGAAAACGCCCGAGGGCGAAACGGTGGGCGAGCATGACGGGCTGATGTATTATACGCTGGGGCAGCGGCGCGGACTGGGCATCGGCGGGCGCGGCGACGGGCGCAGCTTTTTCGTGGTGGGGAAGGACTTGCAGCGCAACGTGCTGGTGGTCGTGCAGGGCGAGGATCATCCGCTGCTGTACAGCGCCTCCGCCATCGCCGAGCAGCCCACATGGGTGGGCGATGCGCCCCGGGACGGCGCGCGCCTGACCGCCAAGTTCCGCTACCGCCAGAGCGATCAGGGCGTAACGCTTCATTATACGGAGGATGGGTTGCTGGATATTACTTTTGATGTGCCCCAGCGCGCCGTCACGCCCGGGCAGAGCGTGGTGTTCTACCTTGGTGAAACGTGCCTGGGCGGGGGAATTATCCGTTCGGCAAGCCAATGAGCGGGGCGGCGCATTCCGCGCCCGCCCCAAACGCCGCGCTGCGAGAATCACGCAGCGAAAAACATGTAAAATTTTCGCTATCCATAGCGCGCACTTTTTCGTACTCGTCAACGAAAACACTCAACGGCAAACGGCGTGCGGCTCATCGGCTGCACGCCGTTTCTCTTGATGTGAAGCCGCTTTTCAAGCAGATTCGGGGCGCGGCGGGGAATCGCCTTGGGCGATAAGATTCCGTTTTCCGCGCCCGCAGAGCCGCGCCGAACGCGATTGCGCGCCGCTTGACACGCTGTTTTGCCGTATGCTATAGTTTGGCAGCCAACTCGGCGAACCACGGCGGTTGGCGCAAAGGCGCGCGAGATGCGCCGAAGTATTGAGATGAAGGGATGATTGAACATGAAAAAGACAATGACCGCGTTGCTTGCCCTTTTCCTGCTGTCGGCATTGGTTACCGCTTCGGCGCAAACCGAGCTGCCCGCAATCTCCGCCGCGAACGTGTGCTATACGCTGATGGAGCGCTATGATTCCTTCAGCCAGGAATCCGTTTATTACGACATCAACACCGGCGAGCAATATGCAACGACATTATTTAACGCTTCGCGCGTTGCGGACGCCCGGGAAGACGACACGGTGCGCTACACGCTGCAGTACGGAACGGGCGACACCGAGGTTTACACGCGCGGCATGGGCTACGGCTATAACATCGCGCTGCAGGAGCCTTATACCATCCACTTTGTGGCGGATACCTATGAAAAAGAAATCCTCGAGATGGCGCAGGCGAAAAGCGACGATTTGGTGGAGGGCGAAATCCTTTTGTCCGAGGAAACCGCGCCGGACGGCAGGCTGGTGGTCACGACCCAATGCCCGACGGTCGCGCTGCCCTATGAGGCTGATGTGACGGGCAAGACGATGGTGTACCGCTACACGCTGGACGCCGACACGCTGGTCATCGCCGAGTTCGACGCTTATGTGCGCGATGCCGACGGCAGCGATGCGCTGTATCTGCACAGCAAACTGACCTACAACGAGCCTTGCGAGCTGCCCGCCGCGCTTGCCGCGGTTATGGAGGGCGAAAACGCTCGGGAAATCCACGTCGTTATGGATTACGGCACGGACGAGGAATTTGACTATGTCTTTGACGCGCAGCTGAAAGTGGCGGCGAGCATTGTTTTGCCAAACGGCTACGAGCTTTATGAGGACGCGGCCTGCACCGGGCGGTTCCCGGGCGCAGAGCCGGACGAGAACGGAAACTATCCGCTGCTGCAAACCATCTACGCCGCGCCGATGGTCGACTGGCTGGATCCCTGACGGACGCGGGAAGCGGCGGGCAGCCCCGGCATAAGCGACTGAACATGACACGACGGCCGATTGCTGCATTGCAGCCGGCCGTTTTTTTCCGCCGCTGCCTGACGGCCTTTCTCCGATGGCTTCCCGGGCGCGGGGCAGCCCGGCTTGCAGCGACGGATGCGGCGCAATAGGCTCTACTCCTAAAGTCGTAACGTCTTACTCAAACGGAACAGGGCAAGCCAAGCGGAGCTTACCCGCAATCAAGAAAATCATTGA
>CAZEIC010000167.1:0-2037 GCA_964512175.1 uncultured Oscillospiraceae bacterium
CTCGATCAGCCGCGCTTTGTTGACCATGTACGGGATTTCGGAAATGACGATGCGGTCGCGCCCGTTGGGCATGGACTCGATTTCGTGCTTGGCGCGCGTGACGATCTTCCCGCGCCCGGTGTGGTACGCCTCGCGGATGCCCGCGCGCCCGAGGATGACGCCGCCCGTCGGGAAATCGGGCCCCGGGATGTGCTGCATCAAATCGTCCAGCGTCGCGTCCGGGTTGTCGATGAGGCAGACCGCGCCGTCGCCGACCGCGATGCCCGACGAGCCGTTGCACAGCAGGTTCGGGAAGCGGCTGGGCAGCACGGCGGGCTGCATGAGCGTTTCGTCGAAGTTCGGGTAGAAATCGACCGTGTCCTTGTCGATGTCCGCCAGCAGGTGCGCGGTGAGTTTCGCCATGCGCGCCTCGGTATAACGCATCGCGGCCGCGCCGTCGCCGTCCACAGAGCCGAAGTTGCCCTGCCCCTCGACGAGCATGTAGCGGATGTTGAAATCCTGCGCCAGACGCACCATCGCGTCGTAGACCGAGCTGTCGCCGTGCGGGTGATATTTACCGAGCACGTCGCCGACGATGCGCGCGGACTTGCGGAACGGCTTGTCCGGCGTCATGCCCAGCTCGTTCATGGCGTAGAGGATGCGCCGGTGCACGGGCTTCAAGCCGTCGCGCACGTCGGGCAGCGCGCGGTTGATGATGACCGCCATGGCGTAGGAAATGAACGAAGTTTTCAGTTCGTGCTCGATGTCCTGTGAAATCAGTTTGTCGCGAATGTCGCTCATGCTTGCGTTACCTCAATGTTGATTGTGATACGAGGGAATAGGGATTAGGGATTAGGGGTTACGGGAGGCGGCGGGAGACGGGGATGGCGCGGCGGCTATCGCCCTGTCGCCCCCTACTCCCTACCCCCTATTCCCTACTCCCTCTCCGTCCTTCTCCGCCCGCCCCTACACGTCCAAATCCGTTACCATATCGTAATTCTGCTCGATGAACTCGCGCCTCGGCTCGACCTTGTCGCCCATCAGCAGGGTGAACATCTCGTCCGCCGACACCGCGTCCTGCAAGGACACCTGCATCATCGTGCGGTTTTCGGGATCCATCGTCGTTTTCCAGAGCTGCTCGGCGCTCATTTCGCCCAGACCTTTATAGCGCTGGATTTCGGGCTTGGAATCGCGCCCCAGCTCGTCCAGAAGCGTCTGCAGTTCCTTGTCGTCATAGACGTAGCGCTCCTGCTTGCCCTTCGTCACCTTGTACAAAGGCGGCATGGCGATGTAGACGTACCCCTGCTCCAGCAGCGGGCGCATGTAGCGGTAGAAGAACGTGAGCATCAATATGCGGATGTGCGCGGCGTCCGTCATGCAGACGATGCGGTGATAACGCAGCTTGTCGAGCGACAGCTCCTGCCCGATGCCGCAGCCGAACGCCGTGATCATGTTCTTGATTTCGGCGTTGAGCAAAATCTTGTCCAGCCGCGTCTTTTCGACGTTCAGAATCTTCCCGCGCAGCGGCAATATCGCCTGATAATGCCTGTCGCGCCCCATTTTCGCGCTGCCGCCAGCCGAATCGCCCTCGACGATGAAGATCTCGCACTTCGCCGGGTCGCGCTCGGAGCAGTCCGCCAGCTTGCCCGGCAGGCTCGCCGATTCCAGCACCGACTTGCGGCGCGTCAAATCGCGCGCCTTGCGGGCGGCTTCGCGCGCGCGCGCCGCGCCGAGGCAGCGCTCCAAGATCGCCTTGGCGATGGGCGGGTTTTCCTCCAGATACGCGCTCAATTCTTGGAACACCAAGGAATCGACGATGGGGCGCACCTCGGAGTTGCCGAGCTTGGATTTTGTCTGCCCTTCGAACTGCGGCTCCATCAGCTTGACCGAGATGATCGCCGCGAGGCTCTCGCGCACGTCCTCGCCCTTGAGGTTCGCGTCCGCTTCCTTCAATATCTTGAACTTGCGCCCGTACTCGTTGACCGCGCGCGTCAGCGCCGAGGAAAAGCCCATCAGATGCGTGCCGCCCTCGGGCGTGTGGATGTTGTTGGCGAAGGC
>CAZEIC010000168.1:0-393 GCA_964512175.1 uncultured Oscillospiraceae bacterium
GCCCCACCACCTGCGGGGGCTTAATCATGGGATGTCCGTGGTGATAAATCCTCAAGTCCGACCCGCAAACGGCGCACGCGCCGACGCGCACCTTGATGCCGTCTCGGGGCAGCGCGGGAACGGGCACTTCCCGGATCCGAACGTTTTCCACGCCTTCAAATACAGCAGCTTTCATGTACATGATTCCTTTCCGTTATCTCCAGCGCCTGTCCAGCGCGTCGGCGTCCGGCTCGCAGGGGTCGGGCGCGAGCGCGGGCAGGTAGCGGCAGGCTTCCTTGAGCACCTCGGCGCATTGCCCGTATATGCCGGCCATGTGATGAATATAGGGACCCTGAATGAGCTGATGCTCCCATTTCGGCCAGTCGCCGACCTCCATCCAGACGTAGGTGCCGA
>CAZEIC010000168.1:468-2009 GCA_964512175.1 uncultured Oscillospiraceae bacterium
CCCCGGGATGCGCGAGCGAGGGCGGGAAGGGACCGCAGTGCCACAGTAGCTCGGCGTTGTCGTTCTGCGGATGGCGAATGGTCAGATCGGCGAAGAACGCCGCCTCGGTATCGCCCATCGCCGCCGCGAGCATCCGCGCGGAAATCGCGCCGTGAATATCCGTTTCGCACGCCACGGGAAAACCCTCGTCCGCCAGGAAACCGTGCACGGCGCAGGGGAACAGCCCGGTGAGCTTTTGCATGTCCGTCCAGCACTGCACGGCGGCGCAGGTGGCGCGCGTCTCGCGCTTGAGGCGAAGAACGGCTAATTTCATCGCCGCCATGCGCCGCGCGGCGTCGGCGGGATCGGCGTGCTCGACGGTAAAATCCTCGAGGATTTTCGCGGTCAGCGCCCGCAGTTCCGTCCCGTCGGCGGACAGCACGGCGTTCATGCCGTCCCGCAGTTCGGATACGCTGACCGGCAGGATTTCTATGCCGAACCGCTCGGACAATTCGCCCTCGTTGCAGGTAACGCTCAGGAAGGGCGCGGGGCGCGGACCGATTTGCAGGATGCGCATATGCCTGACGGCGGCGACCACGCGCGCCGCGCGCAGGAAGCGGTCGTAGCCCGCTTTGAAATAATCGCTTTCGGGGTCGCTGTTGGTGAGATAAGTAAAGCGCACGCCGTAGCGAGAAAGGACTTTGCTCAAGGCGAACAGACCGCACTGCGAATCGCGCAGGCGCAGCCCCGCCTCGTCCGGACCTTCGTCGCGCGGTCCCCACAAGAGCACGGGAACGTTGAAGGCGCGCGCCACCTCGCAGACCGGACCTTCCTGACCGAAATTGCACAGGGGAATGAACAGCGCCTCGATGTCGTGCGCGCGAAAGCGGTCGATGATCTTGGGCACGTCCTCGAGCGACCAGAGCAATCCTTCTTCGTTGACGCCGTCGATATCGATCAGCGCGGCGTCGGGACGACTAATCACGCGCTTCACCAGATCGCGGTATCGGCGGGCTTCTTCCTTGGAAAACATCGTGCGGCGCGTGGGGAGATACCCCACGCGAAGCGGAGCGGCGATCATATGTGCCTCCTTTGCGGCGCGGGACGCCGTGCCGACGGGCGAACGCGGCGTCCCGGTCAACCGATGAAAACTACTTTTGTTGATAGCCCGTTTCGGCGCATTCCAACGCGTACAGCGCGGCGACGTCCTGCGCGGTGAGCACGCTTGAGTAAACGCGGAAGTTGTCGTAATCCGCCTTCGCGTCCACGCGGTTGTAGCCGATGTCCATAAAGGCGCTGCCGACGCGGAAGGTATGGTTGGCGAGGCGGTCAATATCGCAGAAATGCGTCGAATCGTTCTGCACGTTGAGCATTTCCCAATTGCCGCCCGTCGTCTCGACGGCTTGGCGGTCATACTGAGCGGACAGCGCGCCGTCTACGTAGAGCGAGACCTCGGTTTCGGCGAGCACGGCGGTCAGGTACGCCCAGCGCCCGGTGGGCAGCGCGGCGTCGGTGTTCAGCATGCTGCGGTAATCGACGTTGAAATGCAGCGTGCCGTCGCC
>CAZEIC010000169.1:0-1949 GCA_964512175.1 uncultured Oscillospiraceae bacterium
CATCACGCTGAACACGCTCTTCTTGATCTCGCCCGCGTACTGGCTGCCCGCGATGACGACCAGCTTACGCTCAAAGGAGAGGATGATCGCCGCTTCGCTGTGCACGCCGTCGATTTCGGGGATGCACTTGAAGCCGGGGGCGGCGATGATGGTGAAATCCGCCGTATGCGCGGCGAGCTCTTCGTCCGTCGGGCGCAGCAGCAGCTGATGGATGAACAGGTTCTGGCTCGCCAGCTCGTTGACCACGCGGATGCCGAGGCGGTATTCCGGGTCAGCGACGGCAAAGCCGTCGAACACGAACGCCTCGCGTCCCTGCATGTACGCGCAGACGCGCTTGTAGATCGCTTCAAATTTGTCTTCCGAAATCGGCACGTTGATCTTGCCCCAGGCGATTTCGTCGTGCACGCTCTTTTCGTCCACGATGTAGCGGTCGTCCGGCGAACGCCCGGTGTACTTGCCGGTGTTGACGACCAGCGCGCCCGTCTTGGAGAGGACGCCCTCGCCGCGGCGAAGCGCGTGCTCCGTCAACTGCGCGGGGGTCAGGTTGCGGTAGACATGGCTGGAGTGGATGATGCCCAGGTACGAAAGATCGACGCTGCTCATGATTGCCCTCCTGTAATCGCGTTCATGCCGCTTCACGGAAGCGGCGGTAACAACATGATGCGGATGGCAGCGGTATTTCCCTCGCAGGAAAACCAATCCCACCCTAATTTCTGTTCATTCGCCATCTCTTGCTTTTTTCCTGCCGCAGAAAAATATTTTCGCAAAAATGCAAAAAAGAAGACCGCGAGTGCGATCTTCTTGTGATGAAACCAGAATTAGCGCTTCGAGAACTGGGGCGCGCGGCGGGCGGCCTTCAGGCCGTACTTCTTGCGCTCCTTCATGCGCGGGTCGCGGGTCAGGAAGCCCGCTTTCTTGAGCGCGCCGCGAAGCTCGGGATCGGCTTTGATCAGCGCGCGGCTGATGCCGTGGCGAATCGCGCCGGACTGCCCGGTGAGCCCGCCGCCGTGCACGTTCACGAGAATGTCGAAATTCCCGCCCGCGCCGGTCAGCACCAGCGGCTGACGGACGGTCATTTTGAGCGTTTCCAGACCGAAATAATTGTCGATATCGCGACGGTTGATGATGATTTTGCCTTCGCCCGCCACCAAGCGGACGCGGGCAACAGCCGACTTGCGGCGGCCAACGGCATTATAATCTGCTTGCGCCATGTGTTTCCTCTCCTTCCGCTTATGACAGCTTGAGCGCTTCGGGCATCTGCGCGGCGTGCTCGTGCTCGCCGCCCGCGTACACGTGCAGCTTGGTCGCCATTTTGCGACCGAGCGGCCCCTTGGGCAGCATGCCGATGATCGCCTTGCGAACGGCGAATTCGGGCTTGTCCGCCATGAGATCGCGGTACTTGGTCTCGCTCAGACCGCCCGGATAGCCGCTGTGGTGGTAGTAGTATTTCTGGTCGAGCTTGCGCCCCGTCAGAACGACTTTATCGGCGTTGACGATGATGACGTAATCACCGGTATCCACATGGGGGGTATAAACGGGCTTATGCTTGCCGCGCAGGATCGTGGCGACCTGGGACGCCAGCCTGCCCAGCACCATGCCGTCCGCATCAACGACAAACCACTTGCGCTCGACCGTTTGAGCGCTTGCCATGTAAGTCTTCAAGCGTGCTTCCTCCTTAGACTATCTATCAATCGTTTGATTTGCTTTGGCATGATGGTCGCATGCCGCGGCGGAGTCAATAGTCCCGGGGCTAGCGGAGTCTATTGATGCACCGAATATAATACGCAAGCGCCCGTTTTTTGTCAAGCGCATTTTTCGTATATTACGGAAAAAATGTTCTTGTATCAAAAATATGTAGAAAAGATTGCAATTTACTTGATTTTTGATATCGGTTTGGCGTATAATGCCAGATAGTACGACCGAGGAAGGAATGAGCAAGGGTGGCCAAG
>CAZEIC010000170.1:0-1911 GCA_964512175.1 uncultured Oscillospiraceae bacterium
AAACCTGGTCCTCTAATTGTATTGCAGCTAAACCTGCTGACTCATATTCTCTTGTTGCTCTCATAACATTTACAGCATTGCCATAGCCAGTGTCCCCATCAGCTATAACAGGAATTTCTACTACAGCTGCCATGTTTTTCATATGTGTTGTCATCTCAGTTAATGTCATAAGTCCTACATCAGGTTTACCTAAATAACTTGCTGATGCTCCATACCCAGTTCCATAAATGGCCTTAAAGCCCATTTTTTCTACTATTCTTGCAGAAATGCCATTATGCGCTCCTGGCGCAACTAATATACCCTCACTACTTAATAAATTCCTTAACTCTCTACCTGCACTAACCATTTTTATTCCTCCTATTATTATAAATAATTTAAATTTAATATCTCTTATCACTTAGATCTATTTCATTAGATAAACTATAAAATTAGACACTTCAGGGATGAAGGTTACCAATGCTAATGTTACTATGCAACATATGTAGAAAGGTAACATTGGTTTTATAACTTTATCCATCGGAACTCCTGTTAATTTACTCGAAGCGAATAAGTTAACTGCAAAAGGTGGCGTAATCATGCCAATTTCAAGATTTAATAATACGACAGCCGCAAAATGAACCATATCAATTCCATATGATTTTGCCATTGGGATTAGAATCGGAGTGAATAATAGTATACTAGTATTTGTTTCTAAGAACATTCCTACAATAATCAATAAAACATTAACTAATAATAAGAAGATAATAGGACTGTCTGTTGCGCCATGAACAAATGTAGTCATCTTAGTAGCAATGCCAGCATAGGCTATCATTTCACTTACAGCATGTGCTACTGCAATAATCATCATAATGCCTGCTGATGAAGCTGCCGCTTTAATAGCTATTTTAATTGGTGAATCCTCAGGCTTAACCTTGAAGAATTTTGGATAAATACCCCATGCAATAACAAAACCTACTAAAACTGATACGGCTCCTGCTTCAGTTGGTGTAAAAATACCGCCGTATACACCCACAAATATTACTAATGGTACTAATAATGCAATTAAGGCTTTTGGCGATTCTTTAACAATTCCTGTCATATATTCCGTGAAAACTATCTTAGTATTATCTTTAGGTTGTTTAAGACCAAATACAATATAATTAACAATAATGTATGATACTCCTAAAATGATCCCTGGCACTAATGTACTTAACCAAACACTAAGAACTGGTAGTCCTGCAGATACTGCATATATAACACCTGGGACACTAGGAGGAATTAATATGCCTAAAAATCCTGTTGCTGCAACTAAAGCTGCGATATACTCATTTTTATAACCATTCTCACGCATATCTTTAATTACCATTCCACCTACTGCACTTATTGTAGCTAATGAAGAACCAGTGATAGCTCCAAATAGCATCGAAGTTACTACAACTACTGCTCCCAGACTTCCTCTTATACGTCCAAGTATTTTATTAATAAATGTTAATAGTGCTGATGATATACCACCATGAGCCATTAACTCACCTGCAAAAATAAAAGCAGGAACTGCAAGGAAAGCAAATGAATTAACACCATTATACATAGCCGGAATAATCAAACCAACCTTTAACCCTGCAGTTAGAATTGCAGCTAAAGCGCCTACTGCCATTGATAGAAATACAGGTACTCTAAAAAGAGCTATAATTAAGAACACTGATAAAAAGATGCCTAAATAAATCATAAATTTTCACCTCCGTTTCTACGAGTGTATATGTTATTATAAATCTTAATTGCATAATGTATCGACATTAGTATGAAACCGACTTCTATACTCAAAACTACTATCCATGTTGGCATTTGCATTGCTGCAGACTTTTGTGCTGTCTCAAACATTTTTACTGTGAAAAGGTGAGCACGGGTTGATAGAAATGTACAAATACCAAATGA
>CAZEIC010000171.1:0-1908 GCA_964512175.1 uncultured Oscillospiraceae bacterium
TACAATTTTATTTTTAATTATGAAGATGAATCTCAATCAGTACTGTATAATTCTCTTTATGGTAGTTTGATTCTTATTGATACTCAAGAAAGTGCAATAATTGAAGGCATTTTTGATAATCCCAACCAAGAAAACATTGATCAAGATATATATACGGTTTTATGTAATGAGCGATTTATAATATCTGATGATATTAATGAAGTTGGTATTGTTGAAAACAGAAAAAGACTTGGGATAGATGATCCAAACAGATTAGATATTGTAATAATGCCAACATTGAATTGCAACTTTTCATGTAGTTATTGTTATGAAAACCATTTAGTTTCTACAATGACAGATAAAACAGAGGGGTCATTGATGAAATGGTTGCAAAGAATAATTCCTGCATTTAAATTTGTACTACTTCATTGGTATGGCGGTGAACCCTTAATTGAGATTAAAAGGTTAATACGAATTACTTCTTTTATAAAATCAGTTGCAATTGGGGCAAATGTTGATTATTCATTTCATATAACATCAAACGGCTATTTGTTTACAAAAGAAAATATTAAGCAGATTATTAGTAACGAAATCTTTGACTTCCAGATAACAGTTGATGGTACTGAGGATTTTCACAACTCTTTCAGACCGCTAAAGAATGGCAAACCAACATTCCCAAAAGTATATCATAACATTGTTCAGCTCGCTGAAGTTGATGAAAAAGTTAAAATATCTCTTCGTATTAATTTTAATCATTTAAACATTGATTCAATACCCGCTTTATTAGATCAATTTCCACCAAAAATTAGAAAACAACTTCGTGTGAACTTTGAACCAATTTTTGGCAATTGTTCTGTAAGTGCAGTAAATAATATTGCGAATTCAGTTATGTCAAATAAATTGGCAGGCTATTATGGTTACGCAGAAGATCTAGGGTATGATGTGATTTTGGGGTTGAGCAGTTTATACACAGGAAAATTAGTGTATTGTTATGCTGAAAGAAAAAATCAGTATATAATTAATTACAACGGAGATGTTTTCAAGTGCAGTGTTGGTGAATTTCAAAGTCATGATCGCGTAGGATTTATTGATGAGAGTGGAGTGTTTATTAAAGAATTTGATAATTATTCAAAGTGGGTTAGTCAGAAATTATTTAGCGATAAATGTTACGCATGTAAATATTTGCCACTTTGTATGGGTGGTTGCAGAAAACGGAAAATTAATTACGACGATACAGGAAGTGTTTGTGATTTAGTCCCTACAAACACTTCATATTTATTAAAGCAAATAGCTTTTGAGGGACTAAACAACCTAATAAAAAAGGAGGTTTTATGAAAGTGATTAAAAATGCAAAGAGTGAAAAAGAAGTACTTACATCTGTTAGTAATGAATGCACTAGTTCTCTTATTAAACAGAGTATTAAAGAAAAGGCAGAAGCTTGTGTAGTACATCTTTGCGGATGCCAAGAGCCATAGTCTATGAGCTGTTAATGAGATGTCATATTAATATTTCATTAACAGCCTTTTAATGTCTTTTTATTTATGAAAAACAACATCTTAATTATTAACCTTAAAAATTGATAAAATGGAAACAAAAAGAGTGGTTATTAAAGGAGGGGGTAGTAATTTATATCAAGTTACATATTCTAGTGGGTATTATCATGCCTATAAAGTGAACGTTGGTATTTTTTCTAATGATTATGATGAAATTGGAAAAGCAAGTAGCTTTGAAGATGCATTGAGTATAATCCGTTCTTATAGTGGACGTGATATAGATGAAATTTCAACCTGGTAAAATACTTCAATGTCAACTTTTGAAAATGATACAGTAAGTAACTCATATTTTTACTGTTATATAATTGATAATTATACAAATGGAGTCCGGCAACCATGCCAAAAACGGGGCGTAACCGAAAAGCCAAATGAGTAG
>CAZEIC010000172.1:0-1899 GCA_964512175.1 uncultured Oscillospiraceae bacterium
CATCGTCACGACGATCGGCTCGTCCGACACGCACAAGGCGGTGTTGGAGAACCCCGACCGCATCAGCCATACCGTGCTGACGAAGGGCTTGGACGCGGGCACGGCGTTTGAGATCCTCTCCATTGATATCGCCGACGTGGACGTGGGCCGCAACATCGGCGCGCAGCTCCAGATGGACCAAGCCGAGGCGGACAGGCGCATCGCGCAGGCGCGCGCCGAGGAACGTCGCGCGATGGCTGTGGCGCACGAGCAGGAAATGAAAGCGTCCGTGCAGGAAATGCGCGCGAAGGTCGTCGAGGCGGAGGCGCAGGTGCCGCTCGCCATGGCGGACGCGCTGCGCGAGGGCAAGCTGGGCGTGATGGATTACTACCAGATGCAGAACGTCATGGCGGACACCGCCATGCGCGACGGTATCGCCAAGACCACGACGCAGGGACCTGCCGAACCGTCCGCGCCCGCGCCGAAGAAGTAACGGCGCGCAGAGCAGCCCGACCCGGGAGGTGAAGACCCTATGGATGGATTTGTTGTCATTCTCGTGATCGCGGCGATCGTCAGCGCGCTGTCCAAGAGCGCGCAGAGAGTCAAGCAAAGGACGGAAGCGCAAAAGGCGGGGGAGGGGCAAGCGCCCCTCCCGAACGCCGCGCCCGCCCGGAAAGCGACGCCCGCGAGCGTGTTCCCCAATCTCTACGGTCAAGAGCCGCAAAGGGCGCTTGAAATCAAGCCGACGGTCGCGGAAGCGCCCGTCCGGCAGCCCGCCGCGCCGCGCATGGACAAGGACGGCGAGGACGACTGTCACGAGTATATGCTGGGCGACGCTTTCGCCGTGCGGACAGAAACCGCCGAAACCGAAGCGCCCGCGGAGTTCCCGCTGACGTTTGACCGAAATTCACTACTGCAAGGCGTGATCATGAGCGAGATCCTCACGCGCCCCGCCGCGCGCAGGGCGCGCCGCGTCGGGAGAGCGTGATGGACGACATTCGCGTATTGATCGCCGACGACGAGCCGGGCATCCGCCTGGTGCTTCGCAAGGCGCTGGAAAAGGCGGAGGGCTTCGTGCTCGCGGGCGAGGCGGCGGACGGCGAGGAACTCATGCGCCTGTTCGAGCGCGAGCGCCCGCAGCTCGTGTTTCTGGACGTGGACATGCCGCTATTGTCCGGCGTGGAGTGCGCAAACCGCATTCAGGACGCCGACCCCGCCTGCGCCATCGTGTTCGCCACGGCGCACGAGGAATACCGCAGCGAGGCGTTCGAGGTGTACGCTTTCGACTACCTCGTCAAGCCCTTCCGCATGGACAGGCTGTATGAGACGCTCTCGCGCGTGCGCGTAGGGCGGCACGCGGCGGCGGCGAAAGAAAAGCCCGTCGCGGCGGAATGCCGCAGCGTTTCCGGGCGGCTCATGCTCAAGCACCGCGACGGCGTGACGTTCGTTGGCATGGAGGATATCCTGCTCATCCAGCGCGAGGAACGTGCGACGGTCATCTACACGGCGGGCGACGGGCGGTTCGTCATCGGCGACACGCTCGCGCAGACCGAGGCGCGGCTTGACCCCGCCGTCTTCTTCCGCTGCCATAAGAGCTACATCATCAACCTCAACCGCATCAAGAACATCACGCCCTACGGCAGGTGGACGTACGTCGTCCAGCTGGAGGGCACCAAGCAGGACGCGCTCATCACCTACGAGAAGTACGAGGCGCTGCAGGAGATGTTCGGGTGAGGCATATTCCATGATAGCAAACGAACGCCGTCAAAAGCGTTCGTTTTCATTTGACATCGCGCGGAACGCGTGATAGGATAGGTTTATACAGAAATACGGGAGGAACAAAGTATGCTGACAGGGTACGGCATCCAGATGTACAGCCTGCGCGACATCACCCCCACCGACATGGCGGGCGCGCTCAAG
>CAZEIC010000173.1:0-1867 GCA_964512175.1 uncultured Oscillospiraceae bacterium
ATTACACGGAAAGCGTGGTGTCCAAGGTCATGCCCGGTCAGGACGGGCTTGAGCGGATGGGTCAGGTCATGGCGCGCCTGCGCGCAAACCCGCCCCGCGCCTTTGGCGATTTCGCCGTGGTCGGCGTGCGCGACTTCCTCAACGGGTACAGCGGCGGCGAAACCATGGATTGCCCCGCGTCGGACGTGCTGTATTTCGAGCTGACCGACGGCGCGTGGGTGTGCATGCGTCCCAGCGGCACAGAGCCAAAAATCAAGCTGTACGTCAACACGCGCGCAGGCGACGCCGAAGCGTCGGCGCGCGACAATACACGGCTGCGCGAAGCGGCGGAAAAGGTTATGCAATGACAGGCTTGCTCTACGACCAGGTGATTTTCGACCTTGACGGAACGCTGAGCGACTCGCAGACTGGCATACTGCGCTCGGTGGCGTACGCGCTGGATAAAATGGACAAGCCCGCGCCTTCACAGGACGTGCTGCGCAAATTCTTAGGCCCGCCGCTGGCGGATTCGTATATCTCGCTGTGCGGCATGAGCGAAGCGGAAGCGCAGCGCGGCACGGACGTGTACCGCGAGCGGTACAACACCGTGGGCTGGATGGAGAACGCAGTGTTCCCGGGCATGCGCGAGCTGCTGTATGCGCTGAAAAACCGCGGCGCGGTGCTGTCGGTCGCCACCGGCAAGCCGCAAAGCATCACCACGCGCGTGCTGGAATATTTTGACCTGCTCAAATACTTCGATTCGGTCGCGGGACCCGAGGAAAGCGATTATCACGCCGACAAGGCTTCGCTGATCGGGCGCGTGCTGAAAAAGGGCGCGCGCGCCGTGATGGTGGGCGACCGTGAGTTTGATATCTTGGGCGCGAAGAAGGCGGGCATCGACGGCATCGGCGTGCTGTACGGCTATGGCGGCAAGGATGAAATCAGCGCGTGCGCGCCCAAGTATACCTGCGCGACCGTCGGTGACCTGTCGGTGCTGCTGCTGGGCGAAATCCCGTCGCGCAAGGGCTTTTTCATCTCGGTGGAGGGCATGGACGGCTGCGGCAAGACCACGCAGCTGCGCGCGCTGGAGGAGCGGCTGACAAAGTGCGGGTATCCCTTGCGCGTCACGCGCGAGCCGGGCGGCTGCAGGCTGTCCGAGCAGATTCGCGACATCCTGCTGGACGAGCGCAACACCGAAATGTCTGCAGAGGCCGAGGCGCTTTTGTATGCCGCGGCGCGCGCGCAGCATGTGCGGCAGGTCATCCGCCCCGCGCTTGATCAGGGGCGCATTGTGCTGTGCGACCGCTTTGTGGACAGCAGCGTGGCGTATCAGGGCGGCGGGCGGCAGCTGGGCGTCAAGTGCGTCAGCGACATCAACGCGCCCGCCGTGCGCGCCTGCATGCCCGACGTAACGCTTTTGCTGCGCATCGACCAGCATCAGGCGCTGCTTCGGCGCAGGCAGGCGTCCAAGCTCGACCGCATCGAGAACGAGAGCGACGCGTTCTTCACCCGCACGCAGGACGCGTACGAGCAGCTGCAAAGGTTCAATCAGGATCGGTACATCGTGCTGGACGCGTCGCTGCCGCGCGAGGTCATCACGCAAAAGGCGTTTGAGGCGCTGTGCCTTCGCCTGACCCGGGAGGGCGTTGCGTGAGCGCGCGCGTGGTGGTGGGCATGTCGGGCGGGGTGGACTCGTCGGTTGCGGCGCTGCTGCTGAAAAAGGCGGGGTATGACGTGGTCGGCGTGTTCATGAACAACTGGGAGGAGGACGCGCCCGACGGCGTATGCACCGCAGAAAGCGACTGGAACGACGTGCGCGCCGTGTGCCAGAAAATCGATATTCCCTACTACGCGGTGAATTTCGCCAAGGAATACCGCGAGCGCGTGT
>CAZEIC010000174.1:0-1536 GCA_964512175.1 uncultured Oscillospiraceae bacterium
GCTCGCTTGACGGGCGCGAAAGCACCCGCAGGATGCGCTTCCCCTGCGTCACGGTTCATCCCTCCTTCCCTTGCGGCGGCGAACCGCCGCGAACGCCGCGAGCGCGAGCGCCAGCGCGGCGACCGATGTAAACACGGCGGGCAGCACGTCGCGCCCCGTCTGTTTGCGGTATTCGTCCCACGCCCGCGAATAACCCTCGCGGTCGTAGCCTAATTCAAAGTAATGCATGGCGTCCACGTAATCGCCTTCCTCGTACAGCGCCTTGCCGATGCCGATATAGGCGAGCTCGCAGTTGACGTTGCGCCGCGCGACCTCCTCCCACAGCGCCCGCGCGTCGCCGTACCGCCCGTCGATGTACCGGAGCACGGCGCTTTCCACCAATTCGCCGTACTCCGTGCGCTCGAACGCGGTCAACAGCCCGGTATCGGCGTCCAGTACCAGCACGGTCTGCCCGATCGTGTCAATCGCCGCCGGGCTTTGGAACACGCCCGTCTGGTAGCCCGTACCGCCGAACACGCACAAAAGATGGCTTTCGGGATCGTAGACGAACACGCGCCCGCGCGTCCGGTCCAGCGCGTAGAATATGCCGTTTTCATGCACGCACAGATCGACGAACCGGCTGTCCTGCGTCTGTCCCATGTAATAGCCGCGCTCAATATCGCCGTAATTGCCCGTCTGGGACACCACGTTGCGCGTGTGGCTGATGAGCACGTTATCGCCCAGCGAGTTCAGTTTGCTGATCTCGCGGTAGGTGTTGTTTTCATTGGTGCAGGTATAGATAAAGTTCTCCCCGTCGATGTCAAAGGAGGCGAACTGTACCGGCACATACCGCGCCATGCTGCCGACCTGCTCCTGCGACAATATCTGCTTCCACATGTAATCCATCATCACGCCGACCGACACGGCGACGTCGTTCGCGCCGTAAAAGCCGAGGAAATTGCCCTGCCGGTCATACATCACAGCGCCCAGATACATGCCCTTGGGCAAAATGAACACCGTGCCAAGCCGGTTCGCCAGCACCTTATCGGGCTTGAACTCGGCGTTTTCCTCCAATAGATCGGAATCGGGACGACCGTACTCGGCGACAAGGCAATCCTGTTCGTTCAGCACGATCACCCGCCCCTCGTCGGGCAGGCAGATATAGAGCAGCCCCTGTCCGTCCGCGAATAAGCCCGTCGGGTTTTTGAGCGAGACAAGCGCGCCCGACGAATCGGTAAAGCCCGTGATCTCGCGCACGAAACCGAGTTCCCCATCCATGACCACCACGCGATTGTTACCCGAATCGGACAAGTAAATGATCTCGTCGTCCCGGACGAACACATCCGAGGGTTTTGTAAAGCGCTTGCCCGTCTCCTTGAGACCGTTCAGAGCGCGGACGGGCAGATAGCTGTCGGGCGCGGGCACGCTGTCGCCCCACGCGTCCTGAATATAGCTCGTATAGGAGCCTTCCGCCGACGCGCGGGAGAACAAAAGCGCGAAAAGCGTCAGGCAGATCAGGCAGCGCTTCATCATACGGCTTCTCCTTTCCATGCGCGT
>CAZEIC010000174.1:1582-1797 GCA_964512175.1 uncultured Oscillospiraceae bacterium
CGAGGACTGACCGATGATGAACAGCAGGATGGGCGGCAGCATCAGCACAACGGCGGCGGCCGAGCCGACGCCCGCGCGCGCGATCGAGCCGGAGGCGACGATCTGCGACAGGAGAATGGGCAGCGTGCGCAGGTTCTCCTTGAAAATGAACTGCGAGGACGCCGTGCTGTTCCACACGCTCTGGAAGGTGAAGAACACCAGCGTCATCCACGCGG
>CAZEIC010000175.1:0-1797 GCA_964512175.1 uncultured Oscillospiraceae bacterium
CAGGAGCATTGCCAGACCCAGGAACAGTGCGACGAGTTTCTTCATGGTGGTTCCTCCTTTTAATATGGATCTCTATTTCTTATACGCGCGGCTCGGAGCGCTCCCGCGAAGGACGGGCAAACGCCGCCTCGACCACGCGTATATAGACGATTGGTAGATACCCCCTTATACAGTATACCACATATCAGGTCGAAAAGCGAATGTTTTTTACATCTTGATCCCCGTCGAGCTGAGGCTCTCGACGAAGCCCCTCTGGGCGAAGCAGTAGAGCACGATGAGCGGCGTGATCGACATGAGCACGCCGGTGGACACCATTTGCTGCTGCCGCGCCGCGCCGATGTTCGCGCCGCTTGTGTTGTACATATCTTGCAGATACCGGCTCAGCCGCTCGATCAGAGAGCTTAACTCGCTCGACAGCAGGCGCGTGCCCGACATGAAATTGCGGGTATAGAAGGAATCGGTCCACTGCCACACGAAGGCGAACAGGAAGCAACTGACCAGAATCGGCAGCGCGTCGGGCAGCATGACGCGCACGAAAGTATGCAGGCTGCCGCAGCCGTCCACATACGCCGCTTCCTCAAGCGATTTGGGCACACCTCTGAAATACTGGCGGAGCATATAGATGTACAGCCCGTCTTTGAGCCCCATGCAGGTGGCGCACATGAGCAGGTAGGGCGTAACCTGCCCGCGAAGGTTGATCGTGCTGCCGGTGATTGCCCGGATGATGCCGAACACGTCGAAGGATTGGAAGTTGACGTACAGCGCCGAGGAAATGGTCTGCGGCGGGACAATGATGACGAGCAGCACGAATCCGAACCAGAGCTTTTTGAGCGGGAACTCGAACCGCGCGAAGCCATAGCCCACGAACATACATGCCGCCACCTGCAAAATGGCGCTCGCGAGCGTGATCCAGAAGGTATTCAGCAGCGTCTTGGGAAAGTCCATCAGGTGCGAAGCGAGGCTGTAATTGACGAGCGTGGCGTTGCGCGGCAGCACGACGACGGTGGTATCGTACAAATCCTGTTGCGCCATGAAGCTGATGGAGATTTTGTTGAGCAAGGGCTGCAAAATCATGAAGCACAGCCCGAACAGCAGCAGCCCGCGCATGAAGCTGAGCGCGCGGCGCTTGACAATGGAGCGGAACAGATAGCCGCCCGAGCGGCGGTTGCGCTCCCAGAATTCCTGCCGGCGCGAAGCCTTTGTCCGCTCAGTCATCATAATGCACCCCCTTGGAGATGATGAAGGTACTGACGCCGATCAGCGCGGCGGCGATGGCGAAATATACCCACGACATCGCCGCCGCCAAACCGAAATTGTAGTCGCGCAGCAGCACGTCGTTGATGCGGTCGAGCACGCCCTGTATATCGGTGACGTCGTCTTTGATGGCGGGACCGCTCTTCATGAAGAAGTCGATGATGGTGTAGACCATGTTGACCAGCAACAGCGGGCTGACCATAGGGAAAGTGATCTTCCAGAACGATTCCCAGCGCGAGCAGCCCTCGACGTCGGCCGCCTCGTAAAGACTGGGCGGAATGGTTTGCAGACCCGACAGGAACACAATGATCTGGATGCCCGAGGCGATGACGATATCGTACACGCGGTTGATGATGTCAAAGACGACCTGGAAGGCGCGCGTGCCGACGCCGGACAGCTTGAGCACGTCTTCCAGGTACATATTGGTGCGGCCGAGTTCGATTTTCAGGTCCAGCTCGACGTCGTTCAGCAGGTCGAGAGTTGCCGCCTCGGAATTGGCCGGGCTGCCGGTGAACTCGCCGAACTGAAACGGAGCCGCTGAAG
>CAZEIC010000176.1:0-571 GCA_964512175.1 uncultured Oscillospiraceae bacterium
GCGCGTCGTCGTCTGCACCGGCGAGGGCGATACGCTGCGCGTCATCGGCGACGGCTTGCTCAAGAGCCCGACCGGGCTGTTCGTGCGCGGCGGCATCCTGTACGTTGCCGACGAAAAGCGCGAGCAGGTTTTGCTGTTTGACAAAGACACCGGCGAAATGCTTTCGACGCTCGGGCATCCCGGCACGGCGCTGTACGGCGTGAAGGCGAAATTCCGTCCCGTGAAGGTTGCCGTGGACGCGTCGGGCGGCGTTTACGTCATCTCCACCGGCAACACCAACGGCGTGGCGCAGTTCTCGCAGGACGGCAAGTTCCTCGGGTATTTCGGCGCGAACAGCACGGACATCCCCTTTTCCGAAAAGCTCAAGCGCCTGTTCTACACCGAGCAGCAGCTCGCCGCGCTCAAGAAAAACGTGCCCACCGCCGCGACCGCCATCGACATGGACGCGAACGGGCTGGTGTACACCGTGACGACGGGCATAGAAAACGGCGGTCTGCGCAAGTTCAACATGGCGGGCAAGGACATCATGGAGGGCGCGCAGGTGGGGTTCTCGCTGGCGTCCGATCTGTGC
>CAZEIC010000176.1:581-1789 GCA_964512175.1 uncultured Oscillospiraceae bacterium
CATCTTCGTGCTCTCCTCCGACGGTTATATCCTGGAATACTCGCGCGACGGGCGCGCTCTGTTCTGGTTCGGCGGCAAAGACCCCGACCGCACCCGCGACGGGCTGTTCATCGACGCGAGCGCCATCGACACCGATTCCAAGGGCAACCTGTACGTGCTCGACGCCGACAAGAACCTCGTTCAGCGCTTCGCCATGACGGAGTACGCCGTGCTGGTGCACGAGGCGCTCTCTCTGTATCAGGACGGGCTGTACGGGGAAAGCCGCGAGCCGTGGGAGCGCGTACTGCGCCTCAACAGCCTGTTTGACTACGCGCAGATGGGGCTGGGGCACGCCTACTACAAACTGGGCTTATACGGGCGCGCGCTGAACGCCTACCGCCTCGGCGGCGACCGCGTTGGCTATTCCAACGCCTACTGGGAGGTGCGCAACGCCTTCCTGCAAAGCAACATTCTGTGGCTGTTCGGCGGGCTGATCGCGCTTTCGCTCGTCAGGCGGCTTATCAAAACGCTGCGCGCGAAAACCTCGCTGCTCGACGCGCCGGCGAATGCGCTGAAGAAATTCGGCGATCTCCGCCTCGCGCGCGAGCTGCGATACGTCGCCTATATGCCGCGCAATCCCGCCGACGCCTACTACGGCATCAAGCTGCAGGGCAGGGCGTCCTTCCTTTCGGCGACGCTGATCTATCTGGCGGTGTTCGCGCTGTATGCGGCGGACAAGTATTTCTGCGGCTTCCTCTTCAAAAGCGTGCCGGACGGGCGTTTTTCGCTCGGCAGCGACGTGGCGCTGGTGTTCGGGCTGATCGCGCTGTTCCTCATCTCGTGCAATCTGGTCTGCTCCATCCGCGAGGGCGAGGCGACGCTGCCGCAGATGTACAAGGGACTCGCGTACGCGCTGACGCCTTATCTGCTGATCAAGCCCGTCGCCATCGCGCTTTCCTACGTGCTGACCTACAACGAAGCGTTCGTATTGTCGCTCGTCAACGGGCTGACGGCGCTGGGGTGCTTGGTCATGATCGTGCTCATGGTGCGCGAAATGCAGTGCTATTCCTTCCGCCAGAGCTTCGCGGCGCTTGTGCTGACGGTCGTGGTGATGTTCCTCGCCGTGGTCGCAATGGTCATCGCCGCCGCGCTGGTGGCGCAGCTTTGGGAATTCATAAGCGGCGTGATAAAGGAGGCGAGCTTCATCCGTGAAAGGTAAATTATTCATC
>CAZEIC010000177.1:0-1741 GCA_964512175.1 uncultured Oscillospiraceae bacterium
AGATCTCCACGAGCTGGTTGGTTTCTGTTTGCGTCATATCGTCCTCGCGTGCGTGTTATTTGGACATGTCCTTCGACTTTTGCGCGCAAGCGAGCATGGCCTCGATCACCGCCGAGCGCATGCCGCCCTTTTCCAGCGCGCGCACCGCCTCGATGGTCGTACCGCCGGGCGAGCATACGTCGTCCTTGAGCTTGCCGGGGTGCTCGCCCGTTTCCAGCACCATCTTGGCCGAGCCCAGCACCGCCTGCGCCGCCGCGCGGTAGGCCAGCGCGCGCGGCATGCCCAGCGCCACCGCGCCGTCCGCCATGGCCTCGATGAACATATACACATAGGCAGGGCTGCTGCCGCTCACGGCGACGACCGCGTCGAACAGGCGCTCCGGCAGCACCGCCGTTTCGCCCAGCGTAGCCAGCAGCCGCTTGCACCAGTCGAGGTCGTCGAGCGAAAGGGTCGTCTCCTCGCAGAGGGCGATGAAGCTCTCGCCGATCATCGCGGGGGTGTTGGGCATCACGCGAAGCACGCCCGCGCATTTCGACTCGTCCAGCGCCTCCGTGAGCATCGTAAACGTCCACCCGGTGGCGATGGAGATGAAGCGCTTGCCTTCCGCGACGGGCGCGATATCCTTGAGCACGCCGCCCAGCACGTTGGGCTTCACGGCGAGCAGGATGAACTCGCAGCCCGCGACCAGCGCGCGCGCGTCCGCCTCGACGCGCACCCCGTAGCGGGTGGCGAGCGCCTCGCACTTTTGCGCGTCCACGTCGCAGACGGCAACCTCGGAGGCGGGCAGAAAGCCCTTGCCGAGCACGCCCTTGACGATGGCGCTAGCCATATTGCCCGCGCCGATGAAGCCAAGCCTGCGCGTCATGCGT
Organism: uncultured Oscillospiraceae bacterium; assembly: GCA_964512175.1. Lineage (GTDB taxonomy): Bacteria > Bacillota > Clostridia > Christensenellales > Aristaeellaceae > CAZEIC01. The sequence goes on from CAZEIC010000177.1 coordinate 870, forward strand.
TCGTATCCTCCGTTTTGAGCACGGCGGGGCCCGCCTGCGTGGTGCCCACCTTGGCGTTGGCGTCGCGCACGTGGAGCCGCACCTTCATGGTGATGGCGTTCTTCGGGCATTTCTGCGCGCACTGGCCGCAGCCGGTGCACGCCTCGTTGACCTCATGAACGCTCTTGCGCTCGCCCGAGATGGCCTCGAACTGACAGGTCTTTTTGCAGATGCCGCAGCCGATGCACAGGTCGCGGTCGATCTGCGCGATCTTGCGCTCGTCGTAATCCGCCCAGATGGCGTCGGTCGGGCACGTTTCGGCGCACATCATGCAGCCGACGCAGCGGTTCATATCAAACTGCGGCAGATGGTCCACCATCGTGATGGCGTCGAATTTGCAGTTCTCCATGCACAGCTCGCAACCGATGCAGCCGGAACGGCAGTTGTCGCTGACGAGCACGCCCTTCTCCGCCGCGCGGCAGAGCAGGCGCACGGGCACGGTCTCCGGCTGGAGGCTCAGCACATGGCGGGGACAGGCCGCGACGCACGCGCCGCAGCTATGGCATTTTTTGGGATCGACCACCGCAAGGCCCTTGCGCTCGTCGATGTGGATGGCGTCGAACTTGCAGGCGCGCACGCAGGTGCCGAGCCCCAGACAGGCGTACTTACAGGCGCGGTTGCCATCGTTTACAAGCGTGGCGGCGACGCAATCCTGCACGCCGTGGTAGATGAATTTCGTCTTGCAGCGCTCCAGATCGCCCTGACAGACGACGGTGGCCACCTGACGCACCTGATCGGGCGTTTTCTCCACGCCTAGAATGCCCGCGATCTCGTCCGCCACGGGGCTTCCGCCCACGGGGCAGGCGCTGATGGGCGCGTTGCCCGCCGCGATG
>CAZEIC010000178.1:0-1676 GCA_964512175.1 uncultured Oscillospiraceae bacterium
CGCGGTCTGGTCGGGCGACATCCGCGACGCCGCCGTCGTCATTCCCGGCTGCACGGGCGAGTTCTGCGTGTTTTGGCATCCCGTGATCGGGCGGTATCTGATCCTCAACCAGAATGTGCATACGATGGACATCGAGCTGCGCGAGTCCGATCGCCTGACGGGCGGCTTCGGCGCGCCGGTCACGCTGGTCGATCATACCGTGCCCGCGTACAACGCGTTCATTTATTCGCCCAACACGCTTTCCCGCTATGTGCGGGAGGAGGGGCGCGCGCTGTACTTCACGCTGACGCGCTGGAATCCGTATGTCGTTTACTGGGAAAAGGCGGAGCTGGTGCTTCGGGAGGAGTGACGGGCGAAGGAAATCCGTCGGCGCTCGGCGATCGCGCCCTGCACGGCAGGCGGCGCGTTGGCTTTTCGCCGTCCGCCTTGAACTTGCGCAGATCGCGTCATACGCGGCAGGCGGCGCGAAAACAGCGCAAAAATCAGTCAACGCGTCCGTTCGCAGCTCGTTCCGCGCCTCGCCCGCGCCCATTCGCGGGATCGCCCCGTTATGTCGGCGCGAGCCGCCGTGCGCCCGACATGCGCGGTACGGGAAAATAATCGCCGAATATGGAAAATGGGTATTGACATTGAAACATCATTATGTTACGATGTCCACGAAATGAGAGAGGTCGCGCCTCTCCCGAACGGCGGAACGCCGTACAAAAAGGAGGATACCGGCAAATGAAAAGGGCAGGAAAGGCACTGGTGATGATGCTGGCGCTCGTGATGCTGCTGAGCAGCGTCGGCGCGTCGGCGGAGGGAGCGGCGATTCCCGAGGGTCGCGTGGTCGTCGAGTTCTGGAATTATACCATGACCGATTACGTCACCAATTGGTGGGTGCGCTGGGTGGACGCCTACAACGCTTCGCAGGACAAGGTGTGGGTCAATCTGGTGTTCGTGCCCGAGGCGGGCTGGGTCGAAAAGCTCAAGGCCGCGCAGGCGACGGGCACCGGTCCCGACATCTACTCCAACCCCATCAAGAACGGCGCGACGAGCATTGCGAGCGGCGCGATCATTCCCTTTGACGAGTATGTGGACGCCGCCGTGTGGGATCAGCTCACGCCCGCCGGCAAACTGTATTCCGAATTCTACGATAAGCATTGGGTGTTCCCGTGGTATCTCGAGCCTTCTATGATGCTCGCTTATCGCAAGGATATGTTCGAGGCGGCCGGGCTGGATCCGAACGCGCCGCCCACCACATGGGCGCAGCTCATCGAATACGGCGAGAAGCTGACCACCTTCGACGTGTGGGGACTTAACATGGCGACCGCCGACGGAGACATCACCTGGACGACATGGGGAATGCAGGCGGGCCTGAACGGCGGCCAACGAAGACTGGACGGCCGCCAACGTCAATACCGAGGGCTACCTTAAAATGCTCAATTTCTACAAGAGCATCTTCGACGCCGGCATCGCGCCGCCCGAGTGCATCAACGGCTATTCCACCGAGGATCCCATCTGCCAGGGCCGCGTGGCGATGGCGGCGCTGGGCTCCTGGACGCTGGGCATGATTAAGCTCAAGTACCCCGAGATGGTCGATAAAATCGGCGTGTCGTATTTCCCCACCGAGGATGGCAGCTATGAAAAAGCCACCGCCACGCTGGGCGGCTACGGCGTCATGCTGGACGGCAACT
>CAZEIC010000179.1:0-1673 GCA_964512175.1 uncultured Oscillospiraceae bacterium
GACCTGACCCAGATGACGTTCGGCTTCAGCCGCGACGACGCTGGCAAGTTCCTGGGCAGCTACTACGACGCGAAAATCTTCGAGAGCGACCCCTTCGCGCGGCTGGACGTCGACGGCGTGGGCAAGCTGGTTGAAATGGCGTGCAAGCTCGGCAGGCAGACGCGCCCGGACATCAAGCTCGGCATCTGCGGCGAGCACGGCGGCGACCCGTCGACCATTGCGTTCTGCAACAAGGTTGGCTTGAATTACGTGTCCTGCTCGCCCTTCCGCGTGCCGATCGCGCGGCTGGCGGCGGCGCACGCGGCGATCCTGCAAAGCAAGTAAGCTGATTGCATCGTAAACAAAAGACCGTTTGTCGCGGAAACGCGGCAAGCGGTCTTTGATATTGTTCGGGCGGCGCAGTCGATGTTACCGCACCGCTTTTTCGTCCTTTGCGGGCACGGCGTACCACTTGATTTCGTTGGCGGCAAGCGAAAGCGGGAAGCTGTCGCCGTCGCCTAGGTAGACCGTCGTCGTCTGCGGCTCGTAGGTGTTGTTGACGACGCAGAACTTGCCGTTTTGCACATAGGCATGCACGTCGACGTTCACATTGTCGCTGTACCAGCGTTTGAGCGCGTCCTCGGCATGCGCGCTCCACAGGATGGCGCGGTGCAGCAGGCGGCTGTTTTCAAAGCTGTAGGGAAGCCCGCTGATATAGACCGTGCGCCCCGCGCCGAACGGACTGACCGCAAGCTGCACGTCCTCGCCGCGCGCGCGCAGGATGGCGGCGTTCTCCAGCGCGTAGATGTCGCGCTGCCCGCGCCCGAAGTCGATATCGCCCGCGCAGTCCGCCGTGATGAAGTGCTCTGGGTGCTCGGCGCGGTTGTATTTGTCGTAATTAAGCGTGAAGCCGTTCTCGCGCTCCACGCCCATCGCGCTCGCGAGCTGGAGATACCGCCCCTGATAGGCGTGCCCGGCTGGCTGACCCACGCCGATGAAGCCGCCGCCTTGGTGGATGAAGCGCTTGACGGCGCTGGCGATCTCCGCGTCCTCCCAGTATGCGCCGCCGGTGTGCGCCGTGTCGCCGTCGCCGATATTGAGCAGCACGTCGATGCCATCCAGCACATGCGGGTCGCGCTTGATATCGTCAAAGCTGATGAACCGCACGTCAAAGGGCGCGCCGCTGAGCGCCTCGATCACGCCCGCGTAGCCGACGTTTTGCGGGTAGTACAGCGCGTGATGCACCATGTGGCAGCCCCACGCGCGCATTTTGCCCCAGCAGTTGAGCACCGCCACGCGGCGGGCGCAGTAGGGCGTCGTGCCGCGCACGTTGTCATACAGTTCGCGGAACTCTTTGCAGACCTGCTCGACATACGCGACGAACTCCGGAAAATCGCACGCGAGCTTGAGGTAGCCGCCGTAGCCGATGCGATCCACAGGCTTGCGCAGAATGGCGCGGCGCGCCGTGACCCAGTTGACCTTCGCCTCGCGCACGGGGTCGCCGCCCGGGTGGAAGGTGTCCGGGAAGAAGTAGGGCAGGAAGCGCCCTTCGGTGTACCGTACGCCGCTAATGTCGCTGATGAGCCTGAGCGTCGATCCGTTGCCCACGCTGCCGACCACCGCGTCCAGTCCGATTTCCTTGAACTCCTCCATGAACGGCTCGGTGCCGATCCAGTGATCGCCGAGGAACATCA
>CAZEIC010000180.1:0-1669 GCA_964512175.1 uncultured Oscillospiraceae bacterium
GTCGTGACGACGACCTGCTCGTTGCCGACCAGCCCCTTCTTCACGTCCGACAGGACGAAATCGACGCGAAGCGGCAATTCCGCGCTCGCCTCGCGCGCCGTCAGCACGCCCGTCTCGGTCAGATGCCTGCGGTACGCGCGCGCCATGCCCGCCCAGTCGGCGTCGTCGCCGGCGAGAAATTCATAAGTCATGCGCACGTCGTAGGCGTAGGGCTCGTTCAGGAGCGAGAAGTAGCCGTCTCCGTAACGGTTGTACACCTTGAAGTAGGTATTGTTGTACTCGAACGAAGGGTACGCCCACGTGTACTTGATGCGCAGGTTTTCTTCCGGGCGCGCATAGACGGTCATGTGCTCGGCGCCCCGCTCGGCATACGCGACGAACGCCGCCTGCTTGTTGCCGTGCGCCGCGCCGAACACGGGCATCACGGGATGCTTGACGGCAACGGCGTCCGATCCGCCGCCGTAATAATAGGTGTGCGTCGCGGCGTCGGGACCGTACACGTCGCCGATATACTCGGTGAACGCCACCGAGTTATCGCGGAAACGGATCAGGCTGCCGCTTCCGTCGGGCACCAGCACGTACCCGTCGGGCGACGGCTTTTTCACGGCGTCGCCGTACTCGCCCTTCTCGAAATCGTAATACTCCGCCTCGCCGCCGCTCGCGCCCAGAAAAGGCGTCAGCCACAGCGCGGAGAGCTTCGCCATGCCCGCGCCGCGCATATCGGCAAAGGGAATATCGTAGCGGATGCTGCTCTCGCCGAACGTCACCAGCACGCGCACTTGTAGATCGATCTCGGAGAAATCGACGTCGAGCGCGAATTGATTCGGCGCGTCAAGCGCCGTCAGCGTCGATAAAGCGCCCTTTTCGGAAGCGGAGGAGATATACTTGATGGTTTCCGATTCGTAGTACGCCGCCGTTAAGAGGCTGTTGGCGATGCCGATATAGCGGCTGTTGAGGCTCTTTTCAAGCGGCTCGGCGGCGAGCGCAAGTTCTTCGGGCGTCTTCGCGTTCTTCACCGCCTTTTTGATGTCGGAGGAAAACCCGGCGTCCAGCCCCGTTTTCCACGTGTAGCCCGTGCGCGCGTCCGCGACGGCGATCACGTCGCGGTCGTCGCGGAACCAGTACGCGCAGGCGTCCGTTTCGTACAAAAGCGTGTACGCCGAGAGATCGACGGGCGCGACGATCATTTTTTCGCCGTCCATGCGCGTGTCGCGGTTGGTGGGAACATACTTCTCCGCCGACGCGCCGACCGTCAGGCAGCACAGCGCGAGCAGCAGGCAGGCGGCTTTAATCAAGCGCATTTCTGTACACCTCCTCCACCAGCGTGCCGAGGAATTGATAGAGCCTTTCCACCATGATGACGATCATCACGCACACGATCACCGCCAGCAGCATGAACAAAAGCGTGAGCAGCAGGCTTTTGACCGTTTCGCGGAAAGTGTAGTCGTGCACCACCATCAGCCCGCAGAACAGGAGCGCCAGCGACCACGCGATCCCGGCGTATTCGATGATGGAGAGCAGGAACGCCTCGTTGCTGGTTACGACGTAGGAAAGCCCGAGATTGACCGCCATGGCGATCGTGACGGGCGCGAGCGCGTAGGCGGGCAGCAGCGCGATCTTGCGCAGCGTGCCGTCGCCGTCGTTGATCGAGGATACCAGCCAGTTGAAC
>CAZEIC010000181.1:0-1639 GCA_964512175.1 uncultured Oscillospiraceae bacterium
GCGCAAAGCCGCGGGCGGCGCCGGCGTGGGGTCGCGCATTTCAAGGCTGCTGCTGATTGTGACAGTTTCCATGATGGCGATGATCCTCGCGCTTATGGCAATGCTCATCAGCGTAAACGCGCGATACAGCGCGGCGCTGGCAAACGCCAACACCGCCGCAGATTTCAATAAGGAATTTAAAGACACAATCGATCTGAAGATGTATGTGCACGTCATACGCCCACGCAGCGAACAAAGCGCGGACGACCTGCCCATGGACGTGTTGGACGACGCCGTGGCGGTGCTGCACCGTCTGGAGGTCACAACCACGCTGCGCGACAATCGCTGGCGAATCAGAAGTATGCTGAACATGTGCGAAAACCTGCGCGCGTACATGCTGCAAATCGCGGCGTCGGAGCGCTACGACGACCGCATGGAACTTTTGGAGCGCAATATACGCGGCGAAACAGGGCTAACGGTACTGATTGAAACATATATGCACGAGTATCTGGACGACGAGGTGCGGGAGCTTGCGCGGCTGCAAAACAAGCTCAGCGGGCAGACCTCGCTGACCATTATACTGGTCATATCGGGCGTCATCGCGCTCACCATCGTGATGCTCGCGTACTCCGTGCGCCTGGCAAAGCGCATCACGGCGCCAATAGGCGCGCTGGCGAATAAGGCGCGACGCTTTGGCGAGGGCAGCTTTGCAAGCCAACCGCTTGAGACAGACATCGTAGAACTGCAAACGCTGGACGCGGGCTTTAACGCCATGGCGGAGCACATCAACACGCTGATGGAAAAGCAGAAGCTCGACCAGCAGTACCTGCACCGCGCCGAGCTGGAACTATTGCAGGCACAGATAAACCCGCACTTTTTATACAACACATTGGATTCCATAGCAATCTTGGCGCAAATGCGCAAAAACAAAGACGTTGTTACCATGGTGACAATGCTGTCGGTGTTTTTCCGCAATTCGCTCAGCAAGGGCAAAGACATAATTACGCTGCGCGAGGAGCGCGAGCACGTGAGAAGCTATCTGGAAATACAGCAAATCCGTTACAGCGACCGCTTCACATATGAACTGGACATCAGCGAAAGCCTGCTGGACTGCCTCGTGCCTAAGCTGATATTGCAGCCGCTGGTCGAAAACGCGCTGTATCACGGCATAAAAGCAAAGCGCACGATGGGGCGGATTCGCGTGGTCGGCGTCGAGCGGGACGGCGACATACTGATTCGGGTCGTCGACAACGGCACGGGCATCGACGCGGCGCTGCTGGAAAAACTGCGCTCGGGAATATATGAGGATAATCATACGGGTCTGGGGCTGGTAAACGTGCATAAGCGCATACGCCTGTACTGCGGCGAAGGGTACGGGCTGACGTTTGAAAGCGAGCAGGGCGCGGGCTCGACCGTGACGGTGCTGCTGCCCCAAAACATGCGCCCGCTGAACGCGGGGCTGTCGCCAACGGATAAAAGCGACACGGAAGGGAGCGAAATTTCGGTATGAAACGCGCATATATGTTGTTTTTCTGTCTGGCGCTCGCGCTGGCGTGCGGCGGCTGCGCGCACGATAAAGGTATCGACGCCGAAGAAAAGGAGTTAATCGTGGTGGGCTTTTCGCAGGTGGGCGCGGAAAGCGACTGGCGCAACGCCAACA
>CAZEIC010000182.1:0-1628 GCA_964512175.1 uncultured Oscillospiraceae bacterium
AGAGCTCGCGCAGGAAAAAGCAGCGCTTTTGAAGGCGGGCGCCGACGTGATCGACCTCAGCGTAGGCACGCCGAACATTCCGCCCGCGTCGCACATCCGCGAGACGCTGACACGCGAAGCAGTCCGCGACGAAAGCTACGTCTACGCCATCGGCGATCTGCCCGAGCTGCGCGACGCCGCGGCTGCGTGGTACACAAAACGCTACGGCGTAGCGCTGGATGCAGAAACCGAAATCTGCGCGGTGCTGGGCTCGCAGGAAGGTCTCGCGCACTGCTGCCTGCCCGTGATCGACCCGGGCGACACCGTGATACTGCCCGACCCGTGTTACCCCGCGTTCTTTGCCGGGGCGGCGCTCGCGCACGCGCAGGTGTTCAGCGTGCCGCAGCGGCGGGAGAACGGCTTTATCATCGACTTCGACGACATCCCCAGGGACGTCACCGACCGGGCGAAGCTGATGATCGTCTCATATCCCAACAACCCCACGGCTGCGCTCGCGCCTGACTCGTTTTACCGGGACCTCGTGGACTTCGCGCACCGGCACAACATCTTCGTTCTGCACGACAACGCCTACAGCGAGCTCGTGTTCGACGGGCTGCGGGCGGGCAGCTTTCTCGCTTTTCCCGGCGCGAAGGAAATCGGCGCGGAATTCAACTCACTCTCCAAGACCTACGGCTTTGCGGGCGCGCGCCTCGGTTTCTGCCTCGGCAACCGGGAATATATCGCCGCGCTCAGCCGCCTCAAATCCAACACCGACTATGGCGTGTTCCTGCCCGTGCAGCGGGCGGGCATCGCGGCGCTTCAAAGCGGCGACGCGCTGGTGCGGCAGACCGCTCAGGCGTACGAGCGGCGGCGCGACGCGCTTATTCAGTCGTTCGGCGAAGCGGGCTGGATGATCGACAAGCCCAAAGCAACGATGTTCGTCTGGGCGCGCATCCCCGAAGCGTTTGGCTGCGACGACCTTGATTTCTGTTCGGCCCTGCGGCAGCGCACCGGCGTCATCGTCACGCCCGGCAGCGCCTTCGGCGAGGGCGGACAGGGTTACGTGCGCATGGCGCTCGTGCAGGACGAGGCGCGTATCCGCGAGGCGGCGGCGCGCTTTGGGGACGCCATGCGTGCAAAGTAAAGAAGAGTTCCCTTTTTCCGCACGGCATGGTAGAATAAGGTACACTTTTGCAGGGGGGGTACGACATGAAGAAATGGGTACTGCGCAGGCCCGAGATGATGAGCAGCCTGACCGACCCGTCGTTTGGCGCGGGCGTATGGCTACAGCTGCTCATCGCACTGACGATCTACATGGCTTTCAATAAGGCAAGCGTGGTGGCGGCCGTCGGATGGGTTCTGTGGCTCGTGCTCGGCAAGGGCTTTACGTCGGCGCAGGAGATGCTCGACGTGATGAACGCCTCGCAGGGGCTCATGCTCTTCTCGCTGTTCTTTACGGCGGTGCTGATCGTCTTCACAATCATCTATCTGCGCCGCATTGAAAAGCGCCTCCTCGCCACAGCGGGCATTTCGCGCCGCCTCGCCGTGCCCCGCTACCTTGCGGGCTTCATCGCTGGCGCCGCTGCGCTTGTACTCTGCAACGCGTTGCCGCTCATCGGCTCGGGTGTTACCTACAAGGGCTTTACGGT
>CAZEIC010000183.1:0-1625 GCA_964512175.1 uncultured Oscillospiraceae bacterium
GCGTGGACATCCTGACGGGCACGTTCGGCAAGGCGCTGGGCGGCGCGTCGGGCGGGTATACGGCGGCAAGCAAGACCATTGTCGATTTGCTGCGCCAGCGCTCGCGCCCGTATTTGTTCTCCAACACCGTCGCGCCCGCCGTCTGCGCGGCGACCATTAAAACACTTGATGTACTGGAGGAGAGCACTGCTCTCCGCGACCGCGTGCACGAAAACGCGGCGTACTTCCGCGAAAAGCTGCTGGCGCTGGGGTTTGACGTGCCGGCGGGCGAGCACCCCATCGTGCCGGTCATGCTCTACGACGCGAAAGTCGCGCAAGAATTCGCCGCGCGCATGCTCGATAAGGGCGTGTACGTCGTCGGCTTTTCCTACCCGGTCGTGCCGATGGGCAAAGCGCGCATACGCACGCAGGTGTCGGCGGGGCACACGAAAGAAGACTTGGACTTCGCAGCGCAGTGCTTTGGCGAAGTCAAGCGCGAAATGAAACTGTAACGAACGGAGAATCCGCATGAGCGAAACCATCAGGAAACCCATCATATTTTCGGGCGTGCAGCCCTCAGGCAATATCACGCTGGGCAACTACATCGGCGCGATCCGCAATTTCACCAAGCTCACGAGCGATTACGACTGCCTGTACTGCGTGGTCGATCTGCACGCGCTGACCTTGCGGCAAGACCCGGCGCAGCTTCGCAAACGTTCGGTGTCGCTGGCGGCGCTGTACATCGCCTGCGGGCTCGACCCCAAGGAGAACATCATCTACTGCCAGAGCCACGTGTCCGGGCATGCCGAGCTTGCGTGGATTCTCAACTGCTTCACGTACATGGGCGAGCTCTCGCGCATGACGCAATATAAGGACAAGGCCGCCAAGCACGCGGACAACATCAACGCCGGGCTGTTCACCTACCCGGTCTTGATGGCGGCGGACATCCTGCTCTACCAGACCGACCTCGTGCCGGTCGGCGCGGATCAGAAGCAGCACATCGAGATCACGCGCGACATCGCCGAGCGCTTCAACGGCATCTACGGCGACGTGTTCAAGATCCCCGAGCCGTACATCCCCAAGACCACCGCCAAAATCATGAGCCTGACCGACCCGACCAGCAAAATGTCCAAGTCCGACGCGCCCGACAGCTATGTCGCGCTGCTGGACAGCCCCGCCGACATTCGCAAAAAGCTGCGCCGCGCCGTAACGGACTCCGACGGCGAGATTCGGTTCGACCCGGACGCGAAGCCCGGCGTGTCCAACCTGCTCAATATCCTCTCGGCGCTGACGGGCGAGAGCACGGACGGCATTTGCCAAACGCTCGCGGGCAAGGGCTACGGCGCGCTCAAGGACATGGCGGCGGACGCGGTGATCGCGGCGATCGAGCCGATTCAGAAGGAACACGCGCGACTCATGGCGGATAAAGCGTACATGGACGGCATATTGAAGGAAAACGCCGCGCGCGCGAACGCCCTCGCGGCGCGCACGCTGCGCAAGGTGTATAAAAAGGTCGGTTTGTACCAAGCGTAAAGGCAGGAGGGCGAACGGCATGCCGTAATGCTCGGGCGACCGCAGGTCGCCCCTACACATCGGATGATGATGCGCTTTACACATTCTCAGATTGCTAAATGCCTCGGTGCGTA
>CAZEIC010000184.1:0-1615 GCA_964512175.1 uncultured Oscillospiraceae bacterium
AAGGGCGAGGTTTTCGGTCTGGTCGGCGAGTCCGGCTGCGGCAAGACCACAACGGGGCGCGCCATCATCAAAGCGTACAACATCACCTCGGGCGACGTGTTTTTCAAGGGCGTGCGCATCAGCGCGGGCACGCGCTCGTATAAGGACGCCATCCGTGCCGCGCGGGCGAAGTATCAGGAAGAAGCGAAGACCCTCACGCCGAAGGAGCAGGAGGAGCGCAAGCGCGCGCTTGCCGAGTTCGTCGCACAACAAAAAGACCTGATTTCGAAGGCAAGGTACGACCAGAAAAACTGCAACCTCGCTTATCAGAACGAACAGGCGGAGCAGGTCAAAAAGACGTTCGCCCCGCTGCTTGACAATGCGGGCGTCGGCGAACAGGCCGAGGTTCGCAAGCGGTATCAAAACGCGCTGCGCAAGGCGCGCAAAACCAAGCTGGTCACGCAGATACAGATGGTCTTTCAAGACCCCATCGCTTCGCTTGACCCGCGCATGACCGTGCGCGAAATCATCGCGGAAGGGCTGAAGATACAGGGCGAGAAGGACGAGAACGTCATCAACGAAAAGGTGTATAACGTGCTGGAGATGGTCGGCCTGGTGCGCGAGCACGCCAGCCGCTACCCGCACGAGTTCTCGGGCGGGCAGCGCCAGCGCATCGGCGTTGCACGCGCCATCATCATGCAGCCGGATTTGATTATCGCCGACGAGCCCGTCTCGGCGCTGGATGTGTCGGTGCAGGCGCAGGTCATTAATCTGCTCAACGACCTTCGCAAATCGCTGGGGCTGACCATTTTGTTCATCGCGCACGATTTGTCGGTCGTCAAGTATTTCTCCGACCGCATCGGCGTGATGTATTACGGCAAGCTGGTGGAACTGGCGTCGTCCGACGAGCTGTTTGCCTATCCTTTGCACCCGTACACCAAGTCGCTGCTTTCCGCCATTCCGCGCCCCGACCCCATCTCCGAGCGCACGCGCGTGCGCACCATCTACCGCCCGCTGGACGCGCACGACTATACCAAGCAAGCGCCCACCATGCGGGAAATCAAGCCGGGGCATTTCGTATACTGCAACGATGCTGAGATGGACAAATACCTCGAGCAGCTGAGCGGCGCGCCCTATGAGCTATGAAAAACGCGCGTCCTGCGGACAAGCAAAAGGGTAAAGCGCGCACGGCAAAGCGGTACGGCATCGCGTGCGCCGCAGGGCTTGCCTTTGGCGCGCTGCTGACGGCGCTGCGCGGCTTTTCGCCGAATCTTTCGCTGCAGCTCAATGCGCAGTACGCCTGCGACGGCTACTTTATCGCCTCCGCGATACTGCTGGGCGTCGGCGGGCTGCTGTGGGCGTCGACAATGGGCATATTTGATATGCTGTCGTACGGCGTGAAGTGCTTTTTTGCCATGTTTACGACCCATGGCCGCCCAAAGGAGTACCATTCGTATTACGATTATAAAGTCGCCAAGGATACCGAGCGCGCCACGCTGCACCCCCTTTTGCTGTGCGCGGGCGCGCTGTGCCTTGCGGTCTCTTTTCTGGCGCTGGCGGTGTACGGTGTATAAACGGTGATTTTTGTAGAAGTGTCAAACATAGGTTACACCTCCTCAAACAGAAAGAGAGCATC
>CAZEIC010000185.1:0-1613 GCA_964512175.1 uncultured Oscillospiraceae bacterium
GTTTGCGCGGCAAGCCACGGTCCGTTCGGCGTGCGACTCAGCCTGTAATGCGTGGCAAATCTCTCGGTAAAGGTGGAATACGCTAGGTACCACCATTCACCCATCTTGAACAGATCAGGGCATTCGTGCGCAAGGTACGCATCGGGCGCGTAGAACGGCTCGCCTACGGTCCATGTGAAAAGATCCGGAGACGAGCAGCGAAGCACGAGTCCCCCATGACGGAAACTACCGTTCCGATAGCGCGCGGCGAGCAGCATACGGTACATACCGTTCTCATCCCGATATACAAACGGATCGCGCCAGTCGTAGGGCTCGTATGTCTCGCCTTCCGCGCCGAAGCGTCCGGGAAGCTTCTCCCACTGTATCAGATCCCTGCTGATCGCGTGCATCACCGTTTGAACAGGCCTGCCGTTCAAGCTGTAGCGCGGGTTATGGTTGTTATGCGCCGTGTAGAATAGATGATAATCGTGTTCCCCTGCCTTGAAAACGGAGCCGGTATAGCAGCAATGATCCGCCTCCGCGACGCCCGCGTTCGGTAAAACGGCCTCGTACAGCGTGTAATCCACAAAATCGCTCGTCACATAGAGATCCCAGCGGGTTTGATCGGCAACCTGCTCGGTCAACCTTGGATCGCTTAAAAAAAACAGATAATAAAGACCGTTCTCATAGTAGGGGATCACGTCGCCTAAGAAGCGCGTCGCGGGTCTGATAAAAATAGATCGCATACCCTTCTCCTTCTCTGTGTGCGAATCATCAAGCGCCGCGCAGGGATATCGAATCCCAGCGCGGCGTCGTATAGGGGCAAAGGCTTACTCGAAGAAATCTGCGGAGTTTTCGTCAACAGAGGCGTCGACCTGCTGCGTGAAATCCTCGACTGTGATATCGCCCAGCGCCAGCGACACGGCCAGATTGCCGATCAGCTCGTTCGTGGTGGGGTCGAGCTCGACGTCGTACAGATTGATCGCGCCAAGCGAGGTCTCCATATCCGCCGCGATGCTGCGGGCCAACTCCGAGTCGTACGGGCACGCGCCCCCGACCGTGCAGGCAAAGGCGGACGTCGTGTACTTGGCAATATTCTGTGCATAGTACTTGATGAAGCGTTCCGTCTCCTTGTCGAAGTTCGCCGCGCCAAAGGCAATGGGCATGGTGGAGCAGGCCGCAAATGTGACCTTACCGACCTCGGTATCGCCCTCGTTGACCGTGGGAAGCAGGAAGTAGCCAACGTTGTCCTTCATCGCGTCGCTCAGGTTCTCGTTGACGAAGTAGTTCAAGTCCCAAGTGCCCATGTAGTACATGGCAGCGTTGCCGCCAGTGAAGTATTCCAGCGCGCCGGTATAGTCGGTCGTAGCGAAGCCGACTTGGAAGTACTGGCCGAGCTGTGCGAGGAACGTGGCAGCCTTCGTGCCGATCTCATCGCTGAAGCTGACCTTGTTACGCGCAAGATCAAACAGATACTGATTGTCGCCGTATTTATACGTGACCATGTCGATGTAGCGCAAAAGCGTCCACTGTTCCTTGCCCGATACGGAGATAGGGGTAAAGCCGGCGTCCTTAAGCTTCTGGCAGGCGGCCAGGAACTCACGGCCCAGGGCATTGGCGCTACGCCGCGCCTG
>CAZEIC010000186.1:0-1610 GCA_964512175.1 uncultured Oscillospiraceae bacterium
GTGTCTGGGCATGCAGCTATTGTTCGAGGAAAGCCTTGAATACGGCGCGCACAAAGGGCTTGCGTTGATTCCCGGGCGCGTCGTGCCGCTGCAGGACGCGCTGCCTGCGGGCGCGAAGGTGCCGCACATGGGCTGGAACGACCTGATAATCGTCAAGCCTGACGAGCCGCTTTTGCGCGCGTGCAAAACGGGCGACGACGTGTACTATGTGCATTCGTATTACGCCGTCGGCTGCGAGCCGTTCGTGTGCGCATACTCGGATTATCTGGGCGCGCGCGTGCCGGGCGTGGTGCGTAAGGGCTGCGTGTGCGGCGCGCAGTTTCATCCCGAGAAATCGGGCGGCGTGGGCTTATCCATGCTCAAAGCGTTTTGCGAGGTGTGCGTATGAACATCATTCCCGCCATTGATTTGCTTTCCGGGCGCGTGGTGCGCCTGTCGCAGGGCGATTACGACAAGGTGACCGACTACGGCGGCGACCCGCTCGCGGTCGCGCGCGGGTTTGAAGCAAAGGGTGCAAAATACCTGCATGTGGTGGACTTGGACGGCGCGAAAAACGGCGCGCCCGTCAACGATGCGGTCATCGCGTCGCTTGTGAAGGGCTGCGGGCTGTCGGTCGAGCTGGGCGGCGGCATCCGCGACGAGCAGAGCGTGTCGCGCGCGCTGGGGCTGGGCGTCGCGCGCGTCATCCTTGGCACAAAGGCGCTGCGCGACCCTGCTTTTGTCGGGCGTATGGTCAAAGCGTACGGCGATCAAATCGCCGTGGGGGTGGACGCGCGGGACGGGTTTGTCGCCGTGGACGGCTGGCGCACCATCACGGACACCCGCGCGTTTGATTTTGTGCTGCAGCTGCGCGATCTGGGCGTGCATACCATCATTTATACCGATATCTCGCGCGACGGGCAGCTGTCGGGCGCGAACATCGACGCGTACCGCGCGCTGCGAAAAGTGCCCTGCATACGGCTCATCGCCAGCGGCGGCGTGACGGGGCTTGCGGACATCATCGCGCTGCGCCGTGTCGGCGCGGACGGCTGCATCATCGGCAAATCGCTGTACGCGGGCGCGATAACGCTGGAGGACGCGATTTCCGCGGCGGAGGGCGCATGCTGAAAAAACGCATCATTCCCTGCTTGGACGTGAAAAACGGGCGCGTGGTCAAGGGCGTGAACTTCGGCAGCCTTGCCGATGTGGACAGCCCGGTGGCGCTGGCGCGCTTTTACAACGCTTCGGGCGCGGACGAGCTGGTGTTTTACGACATCACCGCCAGCGCCGAGGGTCGTCCGCTGTTTGCAGACGCGCTGCGCGAGGTGGCATCCGAGGTGTTTATCCCTTTGACCGTGGGCGGCAGCATCAATGATGTATCCGACTTTGACCGCGTGCTCAAGTGCGGCGCGGACAAGGTCAGCGTCAACAGCGGCGCGATTCGCGACCCGTCGCTGATTGAGCGCGCCGCCAAGCGCTACGGCGACCAGTGCGTGGTGCTGTCCATGGACGTCAAGCGCGTGAACGGGAAATTCACGGTGTTCGCGCGCGGCGGGCGCGATCAAACCGCGCTGGAGGCTGTTGCGTGGGCGCGCTACGGGCAGGAGCACGGCGCGGGCGAGCTGGTGGTC
>CAZEIC010000187.1:0-802 GCA_964512175.1 uncultured Oscillospiraceae bacterium
TGCGGGTTGATCGAGCCTTCGATCAGCTCGTCGCCCGCCTGCACCATGTCGCCGTCCTGCACGCGCAGGCGCGCGCCGTAGTGGATGGCGTAGCTCTTTTTCTCGGTCGGGTCTTCGTCGTTTGTGACGATGATCTCGCGCTTTTTCTTGGTTTCCGACATCGACACCTTACCGGAGATCTCCGCGAGCACCGCGTCGCGCTTGGGTTTACGCGCCTCGAACAGTTCCTCGACGCGCGGAAGACCCTGCGTGATATCCTCCGCCGAGGCGACGCCGCCTGTGTGGAAGGTACGCATCGTCAGCTGTGTGCCCGGCTCGCCGATGGACTGCGCCGCGATGATGCCGACCGCTTCGCCGATATCCACGTCGCCGCCGTGCGCGAGGTTCGTGCCGTAGCAGCGCGCGCACACGCCGTGCCGCGAGCGGCAGGTCAGCACCGAGCGCACCTGCATTTTCTGCACGCCCGCCTTGCGCACCGCCAGCGCCTTGTCATAGTCGATGACTTCGTTGACATGCACGAGCAGCTCGCCCGTGATGGGGTGGAACACGTCCTCCGCCGATACGCGCCCGCGAATGCGGTCTTCCAGCTGCTCGATTTCGTTGATCGCCTGCACCGTGATGCCGCGCACCTTTTCGCCGCGCGCTTCGAAGCAGTCCACCTCGCGCACGATGACTTCCTGCGCCACGTCCACCAGACGGCGGGTCAGGTAGCCCGAGTCGGCGGTGCGCAGCGCGGTGTCGGCCAGCGATTTGCGGCTGCCGTGCGAGGACATGAAGAATTCCAGAACGTTCAGACCTTCGC
>CAZEIC010000187.1:812-1595 GCA_964512175.1 uncultured Oscillospiraceae bacterium
AGTTCGCGCGAATCGGCAGCTCGATGGTCTTGCCGGACGGCGAAGCCATCAGCCCGCGCATACCGGCAAGCTGCGCGACCTGACCGATGGAACCGCGAGCGCCCGAGTTGGTCATCATGTAAATGGGGTTGGACTTGGGCAGCACGGTCATGACCTCGTTTTTGAGGTCGTTGGTGACTTTGCCCCAAAGCTCGATCACGTCGCGGTAACGCTCGGATTCGTTCATCAAGCCCATGCGGAAGCTGCGCTCGATGTCCTGCACCATGCCGTCCGCCTTTTTGAGCTGCTCTTCCTTGTCGGGCGGGACGATGATATCGGATACCGACACCGTGATCGCGCCGCGCGTGGAGTAGGAGAAGCCCAATTGTTTTATATCGTCCAGCACTTGCGCCGTGCGGTTCACGCCGTGCACGCGGAAGCAGCGCTCGACGATGTTGCCGAGGTCTTTCTTGACGACCTCGTGGTCGATTTCCAGCACGAACTGGTCGTCCAGCGTTTCGCGCGGCTGGAAGCCGAGATCCTGCGGGATTTTTTCATTGAAGATCAGCAGACCCAGCGTGCAGCCGATGACGCGGCGCGCCGTCACGCCCTCGAAAGTGCGCGTCAGGCGCACGCGGATGGGCGCTTGCAGCTTGATTTGCCCGCACTGATACGCCATGATCGCCTCGTCGGGCGAGGAGAACACGCGCCCCGCGCCGAGCGCGTCGGGGTCGGTGATCGTCAGGTAGTGGCAGCCGATAACCATGTCCTGCGTGGGGGAGATGACGGGCTTTCCGTCCTGCG
>CAZEIC010000188.1:0-1585 GCA_964512175.1 uncultured Oscillospiraceae bacterium
GCTCCCTGCCCTGTCTTACCAAAGCGAAGATCACCGCCAAAACCTTTTTCACTGCCGGAAAGCTCCTGAAGAGCCTTGAGACTTGTAAGGAAAAAACTGAATTTGGCAAGTTTAATGGTATCGATAGTAATATTATGGTTACCATCATAGGAATTAACTGGTACCACCTTTGTGGCATAACCGGCAGCAGAAACATTCAGCGAATCAACTACAGCTTTTATTTTAGCCAGTCCCCTGACTGGAGATGACATGGCTGAAGAGGCAGAGGTAACCGTATAGTTTCGATTAGATGAGAGCAGATAACGAAATGTTGAGCTTTTTCCACCTATGGAAACACGTATTGCAGCCATGGCCGCAGCAGAGGGACTAATAGATAGATTGTACCTGTACTCACCGGCAGAGGCATAATGGCTAAGCTCTTTTTTCAATAGATTACCGGATATATCAAACACTTCGATTTTCACCTGATCAGCTTTAGTCAGACTGAACAGTATGCTTCCTTTATCGATAGTTACCTTTTCCCTTTCAGGCAGTCTCTTGAAACTTTCCCTTGCGTTCACCGTAGAGAAGGAGAACTGTCCCTGAGCATTGGTAGTATCTGAAAGCTCCATCGATGCCAGCCAAACGACAGCTCCCTTTACCGCTTTTCCATCCTGGTTTGTTACTTTGCCCCTGAGGTTAACCGTTTCAGCAGACACCGCAAGGCTCACCCATAAACTTAAAATCAATCCAATTTTCTGGTACATGGCATACCTCCCGCAGATTTATATCTGATCCATCATTCAATAAAGTACACTCAATTTTGATCTTCAGTGCTGTTTTAATTAATATTTTGGTTCTTTATTGGAAACAACTTAAAATAATATCTATTGCTTTGATTTTTATGTTTTTATCGTTTTTGTACTCTTCTCCTCAACTTTTACCTGGCATTGTATCATCTGAAAACTCAATTAGAGAAAGTGACAATGTTGCTGTATCTGCAAATATTAAATTTTTAAAACCAATTAAACTATTAACAATATTTACTCCCGATTTTTTTGGTAATCCATCAACCAGAAATACTTGGAACAATTTTCCTTTATATGATAACTCAACTATTTATAATGGTATTTTTCCAATAATATTATTTATATTAAGTTTTAAATTATTTTTTAAAAATAAACAACGTCAAATTTTAATTTATTCATATTTAATTGCTGTTATAAGTTTTATAGTTATGATTCCTTCTCCACTGTCAAACTTTATTGGTAATTTAAATTTCTTTGGTCTTTCATCTATGGTTTTTACTAGGTTTTCTTTTTTATGGTCTTTTTCCTTAGCTATTATTTCTTCTTTGGTAATTAACTCTATAAAAAATATTAATTTAAAAAAAATTATTTTTCCTTTATCAGTAGTTTTTATTTTTATATTTATTCCATTAATACTCTCTTATTTTTTGAATCAATATTTTTACAAAATACCAACGATTGATTATGACTGGTTAGTTCAAACTAAAGTTTCTTTTCGTAATTGTCTTTTTCCACTTTTACTTATAATGTTAAATTCATTTTTAGTTGTTTTATTAATTGTTTTAAAATCACCAATT
>CAZEIC010000189.1:0-1569 GCA_964512175.1 uncultured Oscillospiraceae bacterium
TCGCCATCGAGCCCGGTCTGCGCTTCGCTATCCGCGAAGGCGGCAGGACGGTCGGCTCGGGCGCTGTGGCGAGGATGATCGAAGACTGATCGCGAGCAAACAGGTTTGCTCGCGGCTGGGAACGGGGGACGGCGGCGGAATGATTTTGCTGACGCAAAATCGCCCCGCCCGACCGGCGAAGCCGGTCGATACGAACGAAATCGGGGGACGCCCCCGATACCCCCGGAGTTTGCGAAAATCGCTGACCGCGATTTTTATACATCGCGTTCCCTGAAACGGACGGTCCGCTGTGGCATGACCACATGAACGTCTATGGAGGAAGGAGGCTATTCTCATGAGCGAAATCATCAAATCCATCGAAGCCAAGCAGCTTCGTACCGACCTGCCCGAGTTCCATGTCGGCGACACCGTCCGCGTGTTCGTGAAGGTCGTCGAAGGCAACCGCGAGCGCCTGCAGGCGTTCGAGGGCACGGTGCTGGCGCGCCGCAACGGCTCTTGCCGCGAAACGTTCACCGTCCGCCGCATGTCCTACGGTATCGGCGTGGAGCGCACGTTCCCGCTGCATTCCCCGCGCGTGGATCACATCGAAATCATCCGCAGCGGTAAGGTGCGCAGGGCGAAGCTGTATTATCTGCGCGGCTTGCAGGGCAAGGCTGCCAAGATCAAAGAGGCTTCCAGAAAGTAAAAGAGATTGCCAACAAAGCGGCTACCCGACGGGCGGCCGCTTTGCTGTATCATGGAGGTAGACGATGAACATACTGGTGAGCGCGTGCCTGCTGTCGCTTTCATGCCGATACAATGAAAAGACCGACCTGCACGCGGGCGTGCAAAAACTGATGAGCAAGCACACGCTGATTCCGTTTTGCCCTGAAATCTACGGCGGGCTGCCCACGCCGCGCGAGCCGGCCGAGCAGCGGTACGGCAGGGTGTATACGAAATCCGGACGCGACGTGACGGCGCAGTACTTAAAAGGCGCGCGCGAAGCCGTCAAGCTGGCGCGGCTGTATGACTGCGAGCTGGCGATATTGCAGGCGCGAAGCCCGTCGTGCGGGCACGGGAAAATCCACGACGGCACGTTTTCAGGCGACCTTCGCCCGGGCGAGGGCGTGACCGCCGCGCTGCTTTTGAGAAGCGGCGTTCGCGTCATCGCCTCGGACGACGAGGCGGCGATCGCCGCGCTTACTTTGTGAAGACCTTGCCCGGTTCGTGCCACGCGCCCAAGGGCTCGCCGTCCCAGCCAAAGTAGGTCTGGCAGGTCGTGCGCACCGGCGCGATGGCGCGCAGCTTGTCCGCCGCGGACACGCCATCGGCGGCGAGCGTCTCGTCCATGAGCACATTGCGCACGCGGCACAGGAACACCTCGCTGCCTTCCAGCGGAACGCTTTGCGCGACTTCCAGCTCGAACGCGAACGGCGAATCGGCAAGGATCGGCACATTCAGCACCGCGCCGCACTCGCACGCGACGGTCTTGACGACCTCGGCTTTCGCGTCGCCTGAGGCTGTGCCGAAGAAATCGGCAAGCGCCAGCGTCTTTTCGGTGACGAGGTTGGCGGAGAACACGCCCGTTTC
>CAZEIC010000190.1:0-1552 GCA_964512175.1 uncultured Oscillospiraceae bacterium
CTTCCGAACGTCAAGGCGATGCTCGACCCGGCGAACCTCATCGCGAACTCCAGCGAGGAGGACATGTTCCGCGACCTCGCCGGGCATATCAGCTACTTCCACGGCAAGGACCGCAAGATCAACGACGCCTACGGGCGGCGCGTCGGCGACGGCGAGATCGACTGGGTCAAGTTCCTTCGGCTGTACCACAAGTACGCCGAGGGCATCCCGTTCATCCTCGAATACGACAACAACGACACCGCCGCCGAGACGTTGGCGCGCGTGCAGGAGTTCGACCGCCTCGCGACGGCGGAATGAGTACGACTGCCTCGCGACGGCGGGATGAATTCGACCGCGTCGTTGCGGCGAGATGAATACGCCCGCCCGACGGCGGAATAGGAGAACGATATGGCGCATGTGACGGACTTTATGCGGGAGCGCGGCTACGGCGTCTTCTTCCACTACTTAAACAGCATCCAGAACAACGCCGACCATCCGAGCAGCCTCGGGCAGCACACCTCGTGGGACGAGTGCGTGAACGCGCTCGACGCCGAGCGTCTTGCCGAGCAGGTCGCCTCGACGGGCGCGGGCTGGATGACCATCACCGTGCAGCAGGGCACGCAGTACATGATTGCGCCGAACGCCGCCTACGAGCGGATGACGGGGCTTCGTCCCGGAGAGGGCACTTCGACGCGCGACCTCATCGGCGACCTTTCGGCGGCGCTCGAAAAGCGCGGCGTTCGCCTGTTCCTCTACTTCACGGGCGACGGCCCCTTCCACAACGAAGCGCCCTACACGGCGCTGGGCGGCATCTACCCGGAGCAGCGCGCCTGCGACGCCTTCTTCGAGAACTGGCTGACGGTGCTGCGCGAATACTCGACGACCTACGGCAAACGCATCAGCGGCTGGTGGCTGGACGGCTGCTATCCGCCGCTCGGCTACGACGACGAGCGCTGCCGCGAAATCTCCGACGCGGCGAAGACGGGCAACCCGGACGCCGCCGTCGCGGTCAACTACTATGGCTGCGGCACGGATATGTACACCGACGACGCGGGCATCATCCGCGCGAACTGGTATCTGAACCCGACGCCGCCGAAGCACGGCGGGCGAGGTCTGCCTCTTGGGCGGGCTGCCGGTCACGCGCTTTCTGGACGGCGCGCAGTGGCACATCCTCGGCTTCTTAGGCGCGCCGCGCGACTACCGCATGACCTACGACGGCTGGGGCGCGCACGGCATGAAGTACGACCCGACGTGGCTGCGCGGCTACGTCGGCGCCATCCGCGACAGCGGCGGCGTCATCACCCTCGACGCGGCGCTCCTGCGCGACGGCTCGATGCTGCCGGAGCAGCTGGCGGCACTGCGCGGGCTGGCGTCGCTGAAATAGCGGAACGAGCGGGCGCGGCGGCGGAATACCTCGACGTCAGGACACGATTCCCGGCGTGCGGCGCGCCGAAAGCGGGGGAGACCCCGCGCGAAAAAGTCTTCCTTGAAGCAAAAACCATACAGAACCAAAGCGTAAAGGAGCGAAAACGATGATTCAACTGGGTGTCAACTCGGTGCTGTTCAAGGCGTA
>CAZEIC010000191.1:0-1542 GCA_964512175.1 uncultured Oscillospiraceae bacterium
TCGGTGTCCTTGTGCATCTTATCGTGATCGACCACCGGAATGAAGCCCAGCAGTTTTTTCATCGGATAGCGCCCGACGAAGATGTTCTCCGCCACCGAGCGCTCGGTGATGGGCTGCAATTCCTGATGCACCATGGAAATCCCCAGATGCAGCGCCTGCAGCGGGTCTTTGACCTGCACCTTTTTGCCATCGAAGATGATTTCGCCCTCGTCCATGCTGTAGATTCCGAACAGGCATTTCATCAGCGTGGACTTGCCCGCGCCGTTCTCGCCCATCAGCGCGTGCACGCTGCCGGGCTTGAGCTTGAAATCCACATGGTCGAGCGCCTTCACGCCCGGGAAGGTCTTGACCACGCCCCGCATTTCCAGACGATATTCCGACACGTCAGCACCTCTATCCAGCTCGCGTTCGCCTGATACTGAAAAAAGGGGCGCATGCCAGGCATACGCCCCCTGTGTTCCGTAGGTTACTCGGTGATCATCGCGTAGTCGACCCAGTAGTACGCGTCCAGCGCGCCGCCCTTGGCGACTTCGATGGCGACGTCCGCGGCCTTGTGGCTCTGGCCGATGTGGTCGTTCAAAACCGTACCGGTCATCGTGCCGGCCTTGACCATCTCAACGCACTCGTCCAGCGCGTCCACGCCCAGCAGGTAGATGTTCTCGTTCACGACGCGCCCCGCCTCGACGATCGCCTGATACGCGCCCAGCGCCATGGCGTCGTTGTTGCAGAAGATGACGTCGATTTCATCGCCGAACTGCGCCAGCGCCGTCGCCGCGAGCTGCTGGCCGTTTTCCTGCATCCAGTCGCCGCGCTGCTGGAACAGGTTGTTGACCTCAACGCCGTTGTCCGTCAGGCACTTGATGGAGAATTCCGTGCGATACTGCGCGTCCACGTTCTCCGGGTCGCCCATGATCATGACGTAATCCACCTTGCCGTTGCCGTTGACGTCGCCGTGGTTTTCAAGGTTGTACACGATCTGCCCCTGCATCGTGCCCGACTGACGGGCGTCCGCGCCGACGTAGGTGATCTTGCCTTCCCACGCCGCCATGTCTTCTTCCGAAGGCTCGCGGTTGATGTAGACGACCGGGATGCCGGCTTCCTTGGCGAGCGCGGTCACGGCGCTGGCGGCGGAAGACTGCACGAGGTTGACGATCAGCACGTCCACGCCGTCGGCGATGAAGGTGTTGACTTGGTCCGTCTGAGTGTTCTGGTCGTTCTTGCCGTCCACGACCGTGACCTGCGCGCCGTAGGTCTCCTCCAGGTATTTCTGGAGCTCTTCACGGTACAACGTCATGAAGTTGTCGTTGAACTGGTAGATGGAGATGCCGATTTTGATGGGTTCCTCGGCAACCGCCACGCCGGCGACGCCAAGCAGCATCATCATCGCGAGAGCCAGAGCCAGAAGTTTCTTCATACGGGGTTCTCCTTTCATGTTATCACCGCAACGCGCAAGAAGTAAACGCATCTTGCGCAGCCTGTGATCGCGTTCTGTACGCTGGCAAAAGCATACCAGATTATTAGGGCAATGTCAATGAAATTTTA
>CAZEIC010000192.1:0-764 GCA_964512175.1 uncultured Oscillospiraceae bacterium
TATCCGGTCACCAACGATGTTTCGGGAGTGAAATCGAATAAAGCGAGCGCTTCCGAGAAAAGAAAATCATCCTCCGCAAAACGAACAGCACAATCTTTGATCACATCATCATCTGAATATTTTGGCCATCGACAATGCAGGGCGGCGGTCACCAACTGATCAAAGCAGCCCACCTTGCCGGTGTTGATGGTTTCTGGATCAAATTCCGTAATTCCACATTGATACAGCAATGCAGCGAGCTTGGTCAATTTTTGTTGAATCGCTTCTTGTGAGAGGTCGTCGCCCTCTGAAAATCCGCTGTATGCGTTATAAATTCCATTTTCAAATGAGATTTCAGAATAATCATTCGCTTTAATAACGCCTTTTTGAATTTGATCTTCGATATAATTCATCGATTGCCTGTCGATGCGATTGAAATCATCCTGACTGATCCCGAGGTTTTTATCGTCATTCAACGGCTTCCCGCCGACCAATTCCATATTCATCACTGGATTGTATTCGGATTTTTTAGAACAAAGAATATTGTACTTTTGCGCATATTGCGGAACAAGCGGATTGTTGTCATATAATAGAATTAATGATCTGAAACAATCGTAAAACACGTTTTTTCCGATTTCAGTAACGCTATCCGGAATATAAATTTCCAATACACCCGTAACGCTAAAAGCGCCCCAATCAATTATACGAGCATTATCGGGGAGAACTACATGATAAAGGTCAGATTCCTCAAACACGCCACCACTGATCACGGTTATTTGTGGCGG
>CAZEIC010000192.1:774-1533 GCA_964512175.1 uncultured Oscillospiraceae bacterium
TCATCAATTCCGGTTTGACTGAAGGCCTGTTTTCCAATCACTTCAACACTATCCGGCAAATCCATCTTTTTAATTTCTCTACAGCCTAAAAAAGCACAATCCCCAATTTCGGTGATTGCTTTATTTAAAATAACCGTTTCTAAATTCCAACAAGAATTGAATGCATTTTCCCCGATCTTCTTCATGTTTTTGCCTAAATCAATACTTCTTAATGCATAACAATTCTCGAAAGCGGACTTCCCAATCGAAACTACACTGTCAGAAAATTTAACGCTCGTTATGGATTTGTTTTTAATAAACGCATTTTCCCCAATTATTTTGACCGTTAATCCGCCAATCGTATCTGGTATCACGACACTTTCTGCGTTTCCGTTGTATTTCAAAATGGTAGCAGTGCCATCGGCAACTTCATATTCATATTCACTATTTGCTGTAGAATTTACCTGCGAAGTAATAGATGATGTTTTAATCGGTTTCGAATCTTTCAGTGTTTTTACGCAACCGAGTAAAAAAATCAAAAACAATATTAATAAACCGATAAATTTTTTCAATGTACCCTTCTCCTTTATCTCAATAGTGAAATAACGATATGAGTTCTCCGTTGGTTACCATAACAAGATACGGGTCATAGAATTTTCTGCTTTTTGTGTCTTCTGTTGCGGGATAATAATACCCGTTTACTGTATAACCGTTAAAATTGGCAAATGATACATTATGCTTGGTATCAATATACCCCATCGGATTGCTTGTCTTCGCTCC